>JANNZE010000227.1:0-2577 GCA_031410455.1 Chitinophagaceae bacterium
TATGGGGCCAAACGGCAGGTATTTACTCACACTGCATCCGGCTTTAGCCAGGTTAAAGGTAATGTTGTCACTCATACCATATAATTGCGAAAAATGAAGATGCCCGTGCGTAAGCGGCAATGCATAACGTTTCATCACATCTGTTGCCAGTAAATTACTTTTTTCATTGTGAGAAGCCACGATAAGCGAAATACCTTCGAGGTGAGAAATGCAGAATTCCAACGCTGCATTATAATCCTCGTCACAACTTTTTTTATCAGGCTGAATCGGTGATTCATAATTCATTTCTGCGGCACGTACCCTTTCTTTTTCCATATAGGCACCCCGTACGAGTTTGGCTCCCAGGATAAAATCCCTTTCACTCGCTGCCGTATAACTGTCTTTCAGAAAAGCCAGCCTGTCGTGACGGTAAAGCTGGATCGTATTGAATACGACCGCCTTGCTCCGGTTCAGTTTATCCATCATCAGCATAGTGAGTGCATCTACCGGATCCTGAATCCATGTTTCCTCTGCATCTATCAGCACTCCTATGTTCTTTTCAAAAGCCGTATCGCAAATTTTCAGAAGGCGGTTTACCACTCGCTGCCATTCACTTCTTTCCGTTTCATCCAGCATATCGATGGTAGCTGTATATTTTTTCATGAGTGTTCCCTGCATACCATGCATCGACGTATCCAGTTTTTCCAAAAGAGAAAAACGGGCAATGCCGGTTACTTTTATACTCATGAACGGTATGTTCGGTTGCGTGGAAGCATAGTTGATCACCCTTATAAATTCTTCTGTAGCATGATCGAACCCCACTTCGCCGTCATCTCCGCCTTCCACGCCATAATCAAGGATCACCTTAACATCATAATGCAACAATTTATCTGCAACTATTGCTGTTTCTTTCAGTGTTTCGCCCCCTACAAATTGCTTAAAAATAGTTTGCCGCACTACAGCGTGTGTAAATGGAATTTTATACCGGAAGGCAAAAGGCATCAGCTTTAAACCCATGTTCAGGATAGCCGGATTACCCATCGTGGAAAAAAGAAAGCGAGCTTTTTTTAATTCTGAATCTGTTTTATAGGCAAAAGCGTAAGCTGTATTATCAAAAGAAATCATACTTGATGTTTGGGAAGCCGAAATTGAGCAAACCTCGATGATTTACCAAATACATTCAAAACAATTACAGAAAACAATGAATGATGTGCTGTTATCTTTGCAAAAAAAATAAATGACTGGTAAAAAAGCAAGTGAGAGTTTTACAGTGATGAATGAACTGGTACTGCCGAATGATACAAATGTTTTTGGAAACCTGATGGGCGGGCGGCTTATGTACTGGATGGATATAGCCGCAGGAATGGCTTCAGGCAAACATTGCAATGCACCCAGCATGACAGCTTCCGTGGATAACCTTTCTTTTAAAAACCCGATCAAACTGGGCAATATTGTTCATATAGAAGCAAAAGTGAGCCGTGCTTTTAATACAAGTATGGAAATTCACCTGAAAGTATGGGGAGAAGATACACAACAACAATACACTTACGAGAGTAATGAAGCTTATTTCACTTTCGTTGCTTTGGATCCCAACCGTAAACCCAGGCCTGTTCCGGAACTGATCCCTGAAACAGAAGAAGAGCAGAAAGTGTTTGCAGGTGCCCTCAGAAGAAGGCAGATCCGCCTGATCCTGGGAGGCAAAATGAAACCACATGATGCAGATGAATTAAAGGCATTCCTCAACAAATCAGAATAATTATTTATCCGTACCTGTCATCAGGTGGTGTTTACTCTTGAGCATATACGTTTTGCTTTGTTCAATCGCATCCATGATTATTTCCAGGATGTGATCTGCAGATGCATCATAGTCTATATCCAGCGGAGGTTTAATGTTTACGCTTAGGGGAACTCCTTTCTTTTTGAACTTCAATCCCTTTTTGTTAAAAGCACGCCAGTAACCGTTGATAACGATTGGTACAACTATGGGACGGGTTTGTTTTATAATGAAGGCAGTCCCTTTTCTTCCCGGAGCAAAAGGTTTGGTAGTTCCCTGTGGGAAAGTGATCACCCAGTTCTTATCCAGTGCCCTCGTTATTTTCCGTGTATCTCCCGGATCCAGTCCTCTTCTGATCTCTCCACCATCTGAACGCCAGGTACGTTTAACAGTGATGGCTCCGGCAAGCGTAAATAAACGGGTGAGCCAGTTATTTTTCATAGTTTCTTCAGCCGCAACATATTTCACTCTTGTAAAAGGCCATAAAAGATAAAAAGGCAGACCCAGCCTGTTTTTCCGACGCCAGTTTGCCGCACAAAAAATATGAATGAAGGTGATAACATCTGCAAAATAAGTCTGGTGATTACTCACGAATAAAACATTACGCTTAGGCAGGGTAAACAGATTTTCCATACCCGTAATTTTCAGCCGGTTTACCATGTTTATTCCGGGATAGGTAAAAAATCCTACGATAGCATATACAACACTCTTGATGAGTCCGGAATCTTTAATTTTTTCCTTCCACAAAGTCATATTTTATTAAGAATTTCTGATATTTTTAGCAAGAAAGCAGCAAAATGTTCGTGCAATATCTCTAATTAATC
>JANNZE010000228.1:0-4364 GCA_031410455.1 Chitinophagaceae bacterium
TGATCCGCCCGATGATGAAAGCCAAACAGGGCAGCATCATCAATATGAGTTCTGTAATCGGTGAAATGGGTAATGCCGGCCAGAGCAGTTATGCAGCCAGTAAAGCAGGAATTATAGGATTTACAAAAAGCGTTGCCAAAGAACTGGGCAGCAGAAATATCCGTTGCAATGCTATCGCCCCCGGCTTTGTGGAAACCGATATGACGAGTTATCTGAAAGATGGGGAAGGTGCTGAGAAATATAAAGCAGGCATTCCGCTCGGAAGATTTGCATCAGGAGAAGATATTGCCAATGTTGCTTTATTCCTGGCTTCTCCGCTTTCAACATATATTACAGGACAAACCATCAGTGCCTGTGGCGGACTAAATATCTAAATTTTCATTCTTCTTTTAAAAAGGCGTTATTTTTGCATTTCTTAGTCACGCATGCAAATAAAGGGTCTTTTTATATTTAAAATATTTTCAGTCGCATTACTGTGCAGCTGTCTGGTTTTTTTAACCACGGTTAATTTTTTTATATATCCGCCTTCCTCCACCAGCATTTGTCATCAGCAAAATGATGATCAGCAAACCCCGCTGGAAGAAAAATCATCATCGTCATCTTCAACGGTGATACAGGAAGAATTTATACATCACACCAATTGCATTCCTCCGGTATATTATAAACAGATTTCCACTGAATATCTCATTTCAGATGCAGAACAATTGCCGGTCGTTCATTTTGAACTGATCTGCCCTCCTCCCAAACCAACGGTTTAAATAATGTTGCGCAAAGCAGAATTTGTACAGTTATATAATTGTACCAGTCGTTTATTATTTAATCGTTAGCATTTTTATGAAAAAATATGTAAGTAGTTTACCGGATGATATCCGATCATCGGTAGTGGTTTTATTAGTGGCTATTCCGCTGTGCCTGGGCATTGCCGTAGCCAGCGGTTTAGATGAATTTTCCGGAATCATTGCCGGTATTGTAGGTGGTATTATTGTAGGTGCCCTCAGTGGAAGCCAGCTGAGCGTTACCGGTCCTGCGGCAGGACTGACAGTGATCGTATTTGCTGCTGTAGCAAAATTGCCTGCTGTGGAAGCGTTTTTTTTGGCAGTCGTTCTGGCCGGTGTGATACAACTGCTGATGGGTGCTCTGAAACTGGGTATCATTGGAGAATACATTCCAAATTGTGTTATCAAAGGAATGCTGGCGGCCATTGGCATCATTCTCATATTAAAACAATTTCCGCATCTCATAGGTTATGATGCGGATTTTGAAGGTGATGAAAATTTCGTACAGTCATCAGGCGAAAATACATTTTCTGCTGTGATCAATGCATTTCAATCTATCACACCTGTAGCGGTCATCATTGGTTTTACCGGCCTTGCTATTCTGATTTTATATGAAAACAAATGGATAAAAAAGCAAACCTTTTCCACTTACCTCAGTGGTCCATTGCTGGTGGTGCTGGCGGGTGTGGGAATAAATCTGTTGACGGTTTCCATGAACGGAAATGAGTTGCAATCCGACCATATGGTGAACATTCCCATTGCTGGATCTTTATCCGGATTCGTTTCCTTTTTCCGTTTCCCTAACTGGGAATTCATTACCAATTCTGATGTGTGGGTAACCGCTTTTACACTGGCCATTGTGGCATCACTGGAAACATTATTGGGTATTGAAGCAATCGATAAATTAGATCCGTTAAGAAGAGTTACACCTCCCAACCGGGAGTTGATGGCACAAGGTGCAGGTAATATGGTTAGTGGTTTACTGGGCGGGCTACCGGTTACCAGTGTGATCGTAAGAAGCAGTGCCAATCTGGATTCCGGCGCCAAAACAAAACGCAGTACCATTTTTCATGGTATTATGATCCTCTTATTTGTGTTGTTCTTCCCCCGGTTGCTGAATATGATCCCTAAAGCGGCACTGGCGGCCATCCTTATTTTCACGGGATACAAACTCACCAAAATACCGGTGTTCAAAGATTATTATAAAAAAGGCTGGGACCAGTTCATTCCATTTGTGGTTACCATAGCTGCAATTGTGATCACCGACCTGCTTACGGGTGTTTTGATAGGGATGGCAACCGGTATATTTTATATCATCAGAAGCAATTTCAGATCCTCTATTTTTATGGTGAATAACGATCAGAATTATTTAGTACGGCTTCGGAAAGATGTATCTTTCTTTTCAAAACCGAAACTGAAATTTTCACTGGAAAAAGTTCCGGAAAATGCTTTTCTTATCATTGATACTACCAGAGCTGAATTTATTGACCGCGATATAATCGACACACTTAACGATTTTATGAAACATGCGCATTTAAAAAATATTACCGTAGAAATAAAACAATCTCTTCACAATCCATCTATTTCAGAGATCATTGCACCTGCTCCATTGGAAACAGAATTGCAAGTTGATCAGGCACATTAAAAAATAACATCATGCTGGTATACGAAAAATTATTATTGGAAAATAAAGCCTGGGCGGCAGACAGAAAAAATACAGATCCTGATTATTTCAACAGGCTTGCTTCCCAGCAAAGTCCTGATTTCTTATGGGTAGGCTGCAGCGACAGCCGTGTGCCTGCCGATAAAATTACCGGTACCGAACCGGGAGAAATATTCGTACACAGGAACATTGCGAATCTTGTGGTGAATACAGATATCAATTTCTTAAGTGTATTACAATATGCTGTGGAAGTTCTGGAAGTTAAACATGTTATTGTATGCGGACATTATGGATGTGGAGGTGTAAAGGCGGCCATGTCGCAAACACATTATGGCATCATCAATCACTGGCTCAATAATATCAAAGACACGTACCGTCTTCACCGCGATGAAGTGGATTCCTATAAAACAGAAGAGGAAAGAGTGAACTGCCTCACAGAACTGAACGTGAAAGAGCAGGTACTCAATCTTGCTAAAACCTCTATCATTCAGAAAGCCTGGAAGCAACACAAACGTCCCGATTTGCATGGCTGGGTGTATGGGCTGGCCGATGGAATTCTGAAGCCGGTTTTTGAAATGCAGGCCGGAACACATATTGATCCCTTGTACGAGCTGGAGAATGTATAACCTTTTATTTACCTGTATTGGCTATAGTTCAGGTGTGAAAAAAATCCGGTCTTTGTGAAGCTACAATGCTGCCGCTAAAATATTTAGAAAAAAAATACTAAATAAATTAGTGTTGATAAAATAAAATATTTACTTTTGATGCAGCATATAATTTTACGAACCAGATACATCAACTAAACTATTTAAAATGAGCAACCCAGAAAAATTAAAGGCTTTAAAACTGACCATGGACAAGATCGATAAGGATTTTGGAAAGGGGTCAGTTATGATGATGAGTGACAGAGGAATTGTAGAACAGGAAGTGATCTCCACCGGATCGATTGGGCTTGACGTTGCTTTGGGAATAGGTGGTTTACCTAAAGGACGCGTGGTAGAAATTTACGGTCCGGAATCTTCAGGTAAAACAACACTGGCGATACATGTGATCGCTGAAGCGCAGAAAAAAGGCGGAATGTGTGCCTTTATTGATGCGGAACACGCTTTTGACAGCAATTATGCCCAGAAACTGGGTGTGGATATAGACAATTTACTGATCTCTCAGCCGGATTATGGAGAGCAGGCACTGGAAATTGCAGACAGGCTGATTCTTTCCGGAGCACTGGATGTGGTAGTGATAGACTCGGTTGCGGCTTTGGTTCCGAAAGGAGAGCTGGAGGGAGAAATGGGCGATAGTAAAATGGGTTTACAGGCAAGGCTGATGAGCCAGGCTTTACGTAAACTGACTGCCACTATTTCAAAAACCAACAGCTGCTGCATTTTTATCAACCAGTTAAGAGAGAAGATCGGTGTAATGTTCGGTAATCCGGAAACCACAACGGGCGGTAATGCATTAAAATTCTATGCTTCCGTAAGACTGGATATCCGCAGGATGGCCCAGATAAAAGATGGCGATGAGATCATTGGTAATCATATTAAGGTGAAAGTGGTGAAAAATAAAGTAGCACCACCTTTCCGCCAGGCAGAATTTGATATTGTGTATGGTGAAGGAATTTCCAAAGTGGGAGAGATCATTGATATGGGTGTTGATCTGGGAATTATTCAGAAGAGCGGAAGCTGGTTTAGTTATAATTCAGATAAGCTGGGACAGGGAAGAGAATCTGTAAAACAGCTGATGGTAGATAATCCCGGGATGGCAAACGAGATCGAAGCCAAGATTCGCGAAAAGATCAAGGAATTACAGGAGTCTTAAAAAATCAAAATTGGTTGTGTTAGTAAATACAAGCCGCTTCATTCCTGGAGCGGCTTTTTTTTGTATTTGATAATCGTTTGTTTGCTCCGATATTTGCCTCAAATTGTAGT
>JANNZE010000229.1:0-1704 GCA_031410455.1 Chitinophagaceae bacterium
TGCACGGAACAGTAAAACCGTTTACAGCCATCATCGGCGGTGCGAAAGTGTCTGATAAAATTCTGATCATAGAAAATTTATTGCAGCGTGCTGATAATATTATCATCGGCGGTGGAATGGCCTATACTTTTTTCAAAGCCATGGGTGGTAATATAGGAAAGTCACTTTGTGAAGATGATCGGCTGGAAACTGCAAAGGAGATCTTATTAAAAGCAAAAGAAAAGGGCGTACATATTTACCTGCCTGCAGATTCTGTGATTGCCGACCAGTTTGATGCGAACGCTACCACCACCATTACCGCATCCGATAATATCACCGAAGGATGGATGGGTCTCGATATTGGTCCTGTGGCCATCCAGAAATTTTCGGAAGTGATCAAAGGAAGCCTTACTGTTTTATGGAACGGTCCTATGGGTGTTTTTGAAATGGAAAAATTTCAGAACGGAACAAGGTCCGTGGCTATGGCAGTGGCAGATGTTACGGCCAATGGCGCATTTACGCTGGTAGGTGGCGGAGACAGTGTGGCGGCAGTAAATAAATTCGATTTGTCAGATAAAGTAAGTTATGTTTCCACAGGCGGCGGCGCAATGCTGGAATATTTTGAAGGTAAAGAGTTACCGGGCATAAAAGCTATACAGCCGAAAAATGCATAATCTGGTTATAAGCATAAAGTAAGTATATTTATTACCCTGAAAAAAGAACTATGCCGATTGCTGAATCAGAAATGATTATTAATGACCGTGGCGCTATTTATCACCTGGATGTACGCCCGGAAGAAATTGGAAATACTGTAATACTTGTTGGAGATCCTGACCGTGTAAAAAAAGTAAGCAGGCATTTTGATAAGATCGAACACCAGCTACAGCACCGCGAATTCATTACACATACAGGAACGATCGGGCATAAAAGAATTTCTGTTACTTCTACTGGTATCGGACCGGATAATATTGATATTGCGATCAATGAACTGGATGCGCTGGCTAATATTGATTTCAGTACAAGGGAAGTTAAATCTCAGCTGAAGCAATTAAATCTTGTTCGGTTTGGAACATCCGGCGCACTGCAGGCAGATATTCCTGTGGATAGTATTGTTGCTTCTACTCACGGACTTGGCCTCGATAACCTGCTTAATTTTTATGAATATGAAAAATCTGCAGAAGAAAATGAGATCGCACATGCATTCATTCAGCAGACAGGCCTTGATACGAACATCACACAACCGTATGCCTTTGCCGGAAGCAAACAATTGCTGGATAAATTTCCTGCAGAATTTTTCAAAGGCATTACGGTAACTTGTCCTGGATTTTATGGACCGCAGGGACGTGTTTTGCGTTTGGGTTTAAAAAGCCCGGGTCTTATCAATAAGCTCACACATTTTCAATATAACAACAACCGTATAACTAATTTTGAAATGGAGACTTCCGCCATTTTCGGTTTGGGAAGATTACTGAACCATCATTGCATGAGCGTAAATGCCATCGTGGCCAACAGGGTGCTTCAGCAATTTTCAAAAGATGGAAATGCGGCAGTGGAAAAATTAATTGTAAAAGCGCTGGAAGTTTTATCCGCGTAAGAAATAATATACATGAGTACAATTGTAACAATACCTGATTTTCGTTTGTCGCCCCGCATTGATATGGTGGGCGTGGAAGAACGTGCATCCAGGTTTACCAAAAGAAGTATCAAGAAAGATACAAAAATGAA
>JANNZE010000230.1:0-5556 GCA_031410455.1 Chitinophagaceae bacterium
GTAATATGTACCCTTCTTAATTCTATATCATCTTCCGGCGACACAACAATTTCTGTATGTGTTTCTAAAGAAAAATCACGACGGCGAAACTCTGCCCGCCCTTCAGAAAAGATAGCCTCGTAATTTTCTCACTGTTGCAAGCTTGGCTGATAAGCAGAAGACCAGAAAAGGTTACTCTCTGTATCTCTTATATAACAGAAGTTGCCCCAATTGTCGCATGTTATATCTTCCCGCCAGCGAGTAACTGCAAGGTTTTTCCAGCGGCTGTAACCACCACCGGCATTCGTAATCATGACATGATACCTGCCATTGGATAATAACTGTATTTCCGGAGTAACTGTATTTGGTGTATTTATGATCCGTACAGACTGATCGCTGCCGGAAACGATACTTGCATCTCCTGCATGAACACTCGGTGCATAAAACGTACTGATCCTGGGTATCCTTTCCTGCAATAAAAGTAAAGCAGATTTAAAATGAACTTCCGACTCAAACCTTTGCTGCATGGGCTTGTTATGGAGCAAGTAAGAAATTGAAAGGAATGACATACCCTGATGGTGTGCCATAAAAGATTTTATAATTACTCTTTTTTGTTTTTTGAGCAGACGGGAAACGGTATAATCTACTGCTTCATAAAAGCCGAAATCTGTTTCATAACCTTCATCTTTTAAAACCTGTATATTTTTATAAGCCTGTACAGGAGATACCATCAAAGCCATTACAGCTGAGTAAGGTGAGATAACCAAGTCTTCACCCAAGCCCCGCTTAAATCCGAGACCCGGAACACCAAAGGACTTGTACTGATAATTCAAATGTGCATCTACCGTATTAAAGCCAGATTCGGATATACCCCAGGGAATACCATGTTTTTTGCCGTACTCAATCTGCTTTTGTACTACAGCTTTATTTGTTTGATCCAATAAAGTATTTTCATAACCCGGCATTACGAGAAGTGGCATCAGGTATTCAAACATGGAGCCGCCCCAGGAAAGTAACACCGGATTGTTCCCTTGGTTTGTAAGTTTTCTACCTAATGCAAACCAGCTTTCCTGCGGTAATTTGCCCATCGCTATTCCCATAAAAGTTGTTAGCCTCGCTTCTGAAGCAAGCAAATCATAAAACCCGGGATCTCTTCTGTGCTCATCTGCATTATAGCCAATAGCTAATAAGTTCTGAGATTTATCATAAAGGAAATCATAATCAATATTTGCAAGATCTATGCAATCATCAGCCAGCCGTTCAACAGTAAGCATTACCTCTTTAGCACGACGGGATGATTGTGTAACAACTGTTCTGAAACCGGTAAGCCAGTCATTTTCTTCATGCGTATTTTCTTCGGTGTGAAAACTAATTATCTTTTGTAATAAAAGCTGTTCTATTAATGTGATCTGTTTCAAAGTGGGTACGCCCGGTAATTCGCGGAGGAGGGTTTCAAACTTAGGAGGTGCTTTTGTATATAATAACCATGGAACAAGTGACCGGATATTTTCTTTCTGTTCTGATAATTGCAACAATACTTTTTGTACCCAAGTGCCCGCCTGTTCATCAGGTTCCAGTTCAAGAAGAATGTTTATGAACATTGTTTCAAGTTGTTCTGCATAATCTTTTATTTCGCCAACTGTATTTAACTGAGGATATTTTTCTTCAATGTCCAGGCGAAATTTTACCAAAGTTTCGTTTTGTTCAATATATTCTGCCAGCACACTTAGTGTATCACATAATCCTTTAAAAAAGCTATGAGAAACTATTTTATTATTAATGATGCTTAAAAGTCCCTGCTTTAAAGTCAGGAGATGGCCTGCAAGGTTTCCGCTGTCCACTGTAGAAATATATCTTGGGAATAAGGGTGCCAAAGATCCTGTATCATACCAGTTATAAAAATGGCCGCGATACCGTTGCATTTGCCGGAGCGTAGTTATTGTATTTCCGGTGCGTTCTATAAATTGCGATATTGTAATATACCCAAAATCATATGCTGTAAGATTGGATAATAACAATAATCCAATATTGGTAGGAGAGGTACGCCGGGCAAGTCTTTCTACAGGCTCTGCCTGGTAATTATCAGGTGGCAACCAGTTGTCTTCGGGAGTAACATATTTTTCAAAAAAGTTCCATATTTTCCGGGCCAGCATTCCCAGATAAATAGTTTGTTCTGTACTAATTACATTTTTATCCGGCGGCAAAGGCCTGCTGATTGTATGCGCAATAAAAGGAGCCATCATCCAGAAAGTGAGAAAAGGCAATGCAATGAGTACAACGTTAGGATTGTAAATTGTTAACCATGCATATATAATAAAAGCAAAGGCCGGCTCAAACCACATTTTAATATATGACTTTACGATGCCATTTTGCCTGTTTGGCCTGCTACTGAATATATTCCACTGAAGTAAATTTTTATTTGAAATGACCATCCGCCAAAAGGTGCGTACGATGGCATCAACACCCGAATAAACTTCATACGGCAAAAAAATAAGTTCCAGCAACTGCTGATTGAAATTACTAAATGCAGAACGTATAGTATAAGCGATATGCTGTTTAAAAACAACATCAGCGGGTTTCTTTATAAGTTCCCTAAAAGCATTAACAACCGACGGTAAAATAATAATGATTGTAACAGCGAGTGTCCAGAACCATGCAGCGGATGAAAGTGTCCAGCCGAATAACAATAACAGTAAAAGGCACACCGGTACAAGGCTGCGCCGCAGATTATCAAATATCTTCCATTTAGACAAAACAGAAAGCGGGTTCTTATGAAACTTTCCATCATTCCCCCTTACAAAAGGCAATACCCATCCGGCTATTTGCCAATCTCCACGGATCCAACGGTGTCGTCGTTGCATATCAGTATCATACCGTAATGGATATTCTTCAAAAAGCTGTACATCTGTGATCAAACCGGAGCCGGCATAACAACCTTCCAAAAGGTCATGGCTCAGTATGCGATTTTCAGGAAACCTGTCTTTAAGTGCTAATTCAAATGCATCCAGATTATAAATTCCTTTACCAATAAAAGAACCTTCATGAAACAAATCCTGGTAAACATCAGAAGTAGCTTTTGTGTAGGGATCTGTACCCGGATCATTCCCATGGAGGCGTGCATATAAGGAACTGTCGGAAGCAGGAAGCGTGTTGGACACCCTTGGCTGCAGTATACTGTAGCCTTCTGTAACACGTTTTTTCTTTTCACTGTACACAGGTTGATTCAGCGGATGTGCAATTGTACCTATCATTTGGCGGGCAGTGTCCCTACTTAATTGAGTATCGGTATCCAGCGTAATAATATATTTTATACTGCTGAAGATTGCACGGTCTCCGATGATCTCTGAAAAATATCCTTCTCCTTTATTTCTTAATACTGCATTAAGTTCACTGAGTTTGCCACGCTTTCTTTCATATCCCATCCATATTTTATCTTTTTTATTCCACCTGCGGGGCCGGTGAAAAAGCAGGAAAGTCTCTTCGGATGTTTGCCTGTATTTTTTATTAAGATCAGAAATCCTGTTTTTTAAAGCCGTGAGCAATAAGGTATCTTCGGGTAAATGTTCTGTTGGAGCATCTCTGAAATCTGTAAGTAAAGCAAAATATAAATTCGCTTCCTTGTTTGCCAAAAAACGTACTTCCAAGCCTTCAATTAATGTTTCCAGGCCACTAAAATCGGTGATCATTGAAGGAATTACCACCATCGTTCTAGCGTCGTCCGATATTCCTTTAGAATAATCCATTCTCGGCAACAGGGAAGGGTCTGCTAAAATAGTGCTCAACCAGTTTACAAGCGATACAGCCAGACGTGTGGTGCTAATGAAGGATATAATGCATACTGCTATTAAAATACCGATGGGAAGGGGCTCCTTTACAGCCTCCGCAATTAGCAGCCAGCAAAAAAGTAAGCTGAGCATCCAGATACCGCCGAGATAAACAAGTAAAGGGGATTCAGCAACAGTGGTTTTGCATTGTTCAGAAACTGATTTATGGGCAAAAGCTGCTTTTGCAGTAGCACGGTATCCTTTGCCGGTCAGGTAATAACCTACATGCGACAGCCTTGTATTTTCGTTATCAGGATCCCCGGATTTTGCTGCGTTAACTACCATTTCTGCTACAGCCGGTTCCGATAATTTACTGCACTTTGCAATTTTTTCAACAGCATGCCTGTAACTGTCACGCGTATGAAAATCCATTTTTCCGTAAATACCATTTATATCCTGACGGAGGATAGCTTCCACAACACCGGTGTCTTCAATAAAATCTTTCCAGTTAGCAGTACTTAAAAAACGAAAACTGCTGATGCAATTGCTTACGGATACCTGGGTAGCAGCCTGGTTGCGGTTATCAAGCCGTATCATCTCATTGCTGGTTAATCCCATTTCAGAAAGACGCTGTTCTATCCAGCTAAGGGCAAGCGAAATTGCGTTACCTTTTTCCTGCAATCTTCTGTGAAGTTCTGCTACAAATGTGCTAACCATAGGCGGTGCTGACCGTGCCATATCTGCAATAATCAACACGAGGTTCTTCGGATCACTCTCAACGATCTCTATCATCTCATCAGCCCACCGATCAGCCAAAGCTTTATTTCTGATTTCTTCTGATATGATGACAGCAAGCCTGCGTAAATTTTCTATCAATGCCAACCTGAGCATGATTGGAATAGCCCACAGTTCACCCAATTTTAAATAACTAACCGTTTGATATGCTTTTACAAAACTGATGAGATTAAGATTGTCAACATGGCCATCGCTATGGGAAATAATCTCCACTGCCATGTCATACACCCTTGGCAGATTTGCTGATTCTCCTTTAAGCAGTCGCGGCAATGCTTTGCTGTAACCTTTCGGCAAATGTTTTTTGCCGGTGTAGATTTGTTCTTCAATTAAATAGAAATTATCCAGTAACCATTCTGCGGCAGGGGAAATGCGGTTATTTTGTTTTAAAGTTTCAGACAACAACGCATACACTTCCAACAGTATGTGCTCATTTTCCGCCAGGCGCTTCAGTAACCGCTCCTCAGTTTTTTCTAATGTCAGTTCATGTCTTTTTGCAATGGCCACAGCATGCGCTTCAAGTTTTTCTTTGGTAAATATTTCAGACCTTAGCGGTGGCTGTTCATTAGCATACTTTTCAGTAACATTATCACCTAATAAAGGATCAATAATAGTTTTCTTTAAACCCGCAATGGCCTGCGGAAGTAATTGAAACAAATCTTTCTCATTATTCTTTCCCCGGAAAACATTCATCGTAAGCTTAAGATTATTTTATGTGCTATAATTTATACGAATTCTTTTTTCTATGACTCCTCCCATTATGAATGTTGCTCTACAATTTGTGCAAGCTCATGTAAAGAAACAACACCCGATTGCCGCCATTTTATTTCTCCCTTTTTAAAGAGGAGTAGAGTAGGTACGCCCTGTATCTTATATGCAGATGCAGCCTGCGGGCTTTTATCAATGTCTATTTGTAATATAACAAGTTTCTCACCGGTTTTGCGTTTCAGCTCTTGCAGGATAGGTTTCATTGTTTTGCAGGGTCCGCACCATTCTGCAAAAAAATCGACTAAAGCAGGTA
>JANNZE010000231.1:0-2111 GCA_031410455.1 Chitinophagaceae bacterium
CTGAACTTCCCAATATGACTTATCGGGAAAATGAGAGAAGAAGAAGCTTTCTGATAGGTTTTGGAAACAAATTCTGCGCAATACATCCGGTCATTGGTGGCCAGGTCAAAGTCAAGGTCGAACATCAATCCGTTTTTATAAAAATGTTTTGCTGTATCAATAAGGGCGATCTTATCTTTTTCTTCCAGGGAAAATCTGAATAATCCTATTCCGCGGTTATTGTAAGGTTCAGAAAAATTTTCAAATGGTTCTCTCAGTAATTTCTGGTCAGGATTGAATTCACCACCAACTGCATGGTAAACAAAAACAGAATCATGTTCAATACTCACGATACCGCAATGCGTATAGGTTTTATCTTTTTGATTCAGCGTACGCAGACTTTCACTTGTAAAATCATTTCCGGTCCTCGTTACCAGGTCACCATTCTGCACATTTGTTTTTACAGCGGCAATATCCCTGAAAGCATGCTGTACCAGTTTTTTGTAAGCCACAGAATCCTCATGTGTCCATTTCAGTTTCTGAACTTCTTCTTTATTATGACAGGCACATACAAAAAAAAGCAGGTAACCCAACGGCCACCTGACTTTTTTCAAAATATATAGAAACGGGTTATTGCTTTTTTTCATCACGCGATTTCTCTCTTTCTTTTTGTTCCTTTTCTTTCTGCTCAGTAAATCTTTCATCATCCTTATTATAGGCTTTAATGATGGATTTAACGAGACGATGTCTAACTACATCTTCCTCATCCAGTTCGATCTGTGAAATGCCTTCTATGTTCCTTAAAATACGTGTGGCTTTAAATAATCCACTCTGTTGATTTTTGGGAAGATCAATCTGTGTTGGATCGCCTGTAATGATGGCTTTTGCATTCGGCCCGATCCTCGTTAAGAACATCTTTATCTGGAGATCGTTGGTATTCTGTGCTTCATCTAAAATGATGAATGCATTATCCAGCGTACGGCCTCTCATATATGCAAGCGGTGCAATTTCTATGGTACGCGTACTCATGTAATAACCGAGTTTATCTGCCGGTATCATATCGTCCAGCGCATCATACAATGGTCTTAAATATGGATCGATCTTCTCTTTCAGATCTCCGGGAAGAAAACCCAGACTTTCTCCCGCTTCAACAGCAGGTCTTGTAAGAATGATCTTCTTAACCAGTTTATTTTTCAATGCCCTTACGGCAAGTGCCACCGCAGTATACGTTTTACCTGTTCCGGCAGGGCCGATGGCGAATAAAATATCATTTTTATCACAGGCCTGAACCATGGCTTTCTGATTGGCTGTACGGGCTCTTACGGTTTTTCCGTTCGGACCAAAAACCAGCACATCGTTCGGGTGACGATCCACAAAATTATCAACTACTTTTTCATCATCTCCGCCAAGGATCTGTTCAAAATAATTTTCACTCATGTGTCCATTCCGCTGGAGATACTGGATCAAGAGTTCGATCTTTTCTTTTGCATCTTCAATTTGTTCGGGGGCGCCGCTCAGTTTTATCTGCGTTCCTCTGCTGAGGATTTTTAAGAGTGGAAATTTCTTTTTTAAGATATCGAGCTTACCATTGTTGACGCCAAAAAATTCAATCGGGTTTACGGTTTCGAGATTAATGATGGTTTCTGTCAATGCTTTTCGGTTTAATGATGCCTGAAGGCAATGTTTGAATTTGGTTAAACTACCTTTTCAAATTTAATCATTTGAAGTTAATAACAGGTGAATTTACTTATTCACATGTTAATGTTGGCAGTGGAGAAGTTAATTAAATAATCGAGCCAAAAACTTAACGGTTACTGAATCTCGTTACGAATTTTAAATTGATCAGCCGGGGAGTGAGCCGGTTGGGAATGGCAAAACTTGTTCCGCTGAAATCTTTTACCAATTGATAGGATATGGTATTCTCCCTGTCAATGAGGTTAAATACTTCAAGGCTTAACCATGCATTGTCCAGCGCTTTGAAAGGATCATGGCTGCGGCGTAAAGATTTTTCTTTCAACAACAATACACTGAAACCAAGATCCACCCGTATGTAAGGATCTATGATCAGCGCATTTCTGTAGCGCGTACTGTTGGGAATGTTGTATGGCATATTGCTTCCGTACAACATGTTC
>JANNZE010000232.1:0-2992 GCA_031410455.1 Chitinophagaceae bacterium
CAGAAAAAACTCCCGATATTACCTCCTACATCTATTATTGTCATATTATCCGGCAATTCAGCGTGTAATCTTTTTAATAACATACCTTCTGGTTGGCTGTTACTTCCTTCCAGGATCAGATTTGAAATGGTTGAATGATTGTTGTTTGTAACAGTAATGCAGATATTCCAATTAGGCGCAAATGGAATTTTTAATTTGTTTCCATTTTTAAGATAGTGCTTTATTAAAAAATCGAGTTTTCTTTTTAATGGAAATACTATCGCAACAGTTCTGATCAGTGAAAGATTGCGTATTGAAGAATAAAGCATTCTTTAATTAGTTAATTTTCGTTGAATTCGTTCAGAATATTTACCCAGCGCAGGCCATAATTATCCCAGGTAAAATGTTCTGCTTTTTGTTGTGCAGCAATTCCCATTTTTTCTATAAGGTGAATGTTATCCAGAAAATATTGCAAAGCTGTTTGTAATTGGATTTTATTTCCGCTTTCAATAATGAAACCATTTTTTCCATCATCAACAATATCTTCAGCCCCTGAATTTTTTGTACCTATTACGGGAAGTCCTGCAGTCATTGCTTCAATCTGAACCTGTGCCAGCCCTTCAAAAAAACTTGGAAAGACAAATACATGGCAACTGTAAAACAATTGGCTTCTATCATCTTTCGCAATACTTCCGGCATTAATTACATTAGTAGGAAGTTTCACATTTTCTGGTAAATTTCCATAACCTGCGATAACAAGTTCTGCGTTCATTGGATTCATTTCAGCCCATGCATCTAACAAAAATGGTAATCCTTTCCTGGCAGTAAAAGCACCCATGAAAAGAAAACGTATTTTTTTTATCTTATCTTTTTTTGTTATATCATTACGGAAATCTTTTGTATTTGTACCAAACTGATTTATTTTTATTTTACCAGTTTCTATACCATTTTCCAAAAGCGTATCCTTCACAAAATTACCCGGTACAATGATTATATCAGAAAGCTGCATTTCTGATGCTTCCTCAGCTATATGTTTTTTTTCTTTTGAGATAATTTGTTCTTTCCATTCCGGATATTGCTGTGACAATTTTTGATAAATGTTTTCTTTGGTTACAGGATGTCCGATACTTACATCAAGAATAAAATGTACGCCTAAATTTTTACAACGTTCTGCAAGTATCCAGCTGGAAGTATCAAAACCTATAACAATATCAGCCTTCCTGATCTCTGCATCCGGAATCATTTGCTGGAACATTTTATTTCTTTCGTATAACTTTTTATCCTGTTCTACGGTATTGGGTTTAGTATTAAAAGTTAATAGTTCCAATTTAGCAAAATTCCTGATTTTGAAAGATGGAATTTCCTCAATGATCCGGTTACTGATTTTGTTATAAAAGAATGATGGAAGTAATTTCAATAATTTCCCGGAGATACTATTTGAGGAAATCGCCAGGCAGGTATAAAAACGATACAATACACCCGCTTTATATAATTGTTTTGCCAGGTGTTTTGAATGCTGTGTGCCAGGATGTGCCAATAGGACCTGCATTATGATTTAATTCCTTTTTGATACTGCAGGCAGATCAGTAATTCCCATTTATCTGCAACTTCAGTATAAACTTTATCTGATTGTTTGTATACATTCTGCAATGGATAACTTCCAAGGATTTTTATATCAGCTTTAAAATTATGATTTACAAAATCATCGGTCAATAAAACCGGATGAACCTTGCCCCATAGTTTATGAAAATTGAATTTATTATTTTTTCTGAATGCTTCCGATCCATTTGGCGTTACTGCAATAAATAAACCTCCGGGTTTCAATAATTTTTTTGCAATGTCAAAAACAAATTGCAGATCCGGTACATGTTCCAATACGTGAGCCGAAAAGAAAACATCCAAATCACCTTCAATTTCAGCTGTATCGGAAACCCCTCTTATTTTTAATTTATCGATGCCATATTGTAGTCTTGGTTTTGAAATTTCGTAACCGGTTGCATCATATCCCGCTTTGTTTAATTGATATACGCCATATCCCCATGAACAACCAAAATCCAGTATTCTGCTACCGGACTGTATATTTAAATCTTTCAATAATTTAATATGACCATCATAGTTACGTTCTGAATTTTTAAATCCATTTGCTACCATATTTTGTAAGGAGGATTCATGCGGGCAATCTGTTGTAATTCCCTGATCATATTCTTTCTGGTAAAATGTATTACTTTCCTGTATAGAATCTGTTGGTGTTCTAACCAGCAATCCGCATGAACATTTTTTTAATTGAAGCACATACAATTTACTGTCAATTACCTGTGCGTGAGCAAGTGAAGCAGTACAAAACGGACAAACATCTTTATGCCCGGAAATTTTTTTAATGATAGAACTAAACAGGTATTTTATTTTTGTTACGGTCATATTCGTATTGTTATTTCGAAAAGCTTTTTAAAAAATTTGCAGGCACACCTCCTATTACACTTCCGGATGGAAAACTTTTTGTTACAACAGCACCCGCAGCCACCACACAATTATCTCCCAGTATCACATTTTTTAAAATAACAGTTTTAGCACCAATCCAGCAATTGTTACCGATGATCACTTTTCCAATATCCATTGGTAATTCTCTTGCAGATATACCTGGCTTCATCTGGTGGTTTGAATCCGTAATATACACATCGGGCCCAAACATGCAGCCATTGCCGATTTCGATGTAACCACATGCGTCGATATAAATATTACGGTTAAACAGGCTATTGTCTTTAATTTTTATTTTAATGTAGACAGAATTATCTTTTACAGGCCAAAGCATATAGCCACCTCCGAAAAAGGCATTGTTATTACCTATTGAAATATTTTTGAATTGTCTGCATTTACCATTCTCAAATCTGTTGTTTGAACCCAGCTTCATGCCCAGGGATTTATATAGAAAACATTTTAAACGACTTTTAAAACCAACAGGCATTTCAAATAAAATACGTTCTAAAATTTTCATCTTTTCAAAATTATCTTGAAT
>JANNZE010000233.1:0-3120 GCA_031410455.1 Chitinophagaceae bacterium
TGAAGTGATCGCATTCATAGCGGTTTCGCCCAGGTTCACACTATCTGTTCTCATATAAGTGATCTTACCACTTTCATATAATTTTTGCGCGAGCAACATGGTTTTACTTACACCATATCCTAATTTACGGCTCGCTTCCTGTTGCAAAGTAGAAGTGGTGAAAGGCGCAGCCGGAGTTCTTTTGCCCGGTTTTACCTGTATGTCTTTTACAGTATAAGTGGCGCCGATACAACTTTCTAAAAATTTCTGTGCGGCTTCTTCTTCGTTGAATTTATTTCCTTCTGCTTTAAATAAAACGTCTTTATCAGCAATGTCTTTTGCCGAAAAAGAAGCTTCAATTTTAAAACTGCTGGTTGAATTAAAACCATTGATCTCCCTTTCTTTTTCTGCGATCAGTTTTACGGCAACGCTCTGCACACGGCCGGCACTTAAGCCGCCCTGCATTCCGATCTTTTTCCAAAGTACCGGGCTCAGTTCAAATCCCACGATCCTGTCCAGCACACGACGGGCCTGCTGTGCATTAACCAGGTCCATATTGATGATTCTTGGATTCTGTACTGCTTTTTCTATAGCAGGTTTGGTGATCTCATGAAATACAATACGTTTGGTGGTGAGGGGATCCAGGTTCAGCACTTCCGCCAGGTGCCAGCTGATGCTTTCTCCTTCACGGTCCTCATCCGATGCAAGCCATACTTCATCCGATTTTTTGGCGAGGCTTCTTAATTCCTTAACCACCTTTTCTTTATCAGCAGGTATAATATAAGAAGGCATGAAGTTGTTGTTGATGTCAATTCCCATATCATTTTTCTCCAGGTCACGGATATGGCCATAGCAGCTTTTTACTTCAAAATCTTTCCCCAGTATTGCCTCAATCGTTTTCGCTTTTGCAGGCGACTCAACAATTAATAAATTTTTTGCCATAATAATTAATACAGTTCAGATTAGGAGAACTGCCGGTTTTTATAAGAATTGAATGGTACTGATTCTGCCTTTTCGAAGCGGGTTCAGTTCTGCAATATTAGTTTAAAATTGAAAAATCCAATTTTTTTGAACCGTTGGGGAAATAAATCAGAAAAAGTTAACAACCTGTTGCACTATATGCGCATCTTTATAAATACGCCGGTGACCCAGGTTTTTTGTAATGATGAATTGCACATTGGCAGGCGCATCGTATTTAACTTTTAATGCATCGGCAATGGGTGTAATATCATCATCCTCATCATGGATCCATAAAATCTGTCCCGGAAATTTTTTGATGGCACGCCTTATAGAAAACCATTCAGTGGGCCTGCCACTTTTTTCCAGAATAACATCATCCATAGATGTACGGAGAACCCGATTGTTCAGATTCAGCATCTTAAATGCTCCATCAATAGCGGTTGATGTCTCCGTGGCGGGGGCGATCATCACTACTTTATGATGTGGATCGGTTGGCAGGTTCTCCAGTGCAAGTGCGAGGGAAATGCCTCCGAAAGAATGAGCGATATATCCATCCACTGGTCCGTATAATTCGTTGATGCGCATGATCATGTGGGAATATTCCATGGCATTTACCACCTTTCCTTCACTGGCGCCATGTGCCGGAGCATCAAAGGCTAGCACTTCATATCCTTTATCTATAAGTGGTTGTGCAAAACGGGCAAAATGTTGGCAGGTGGAAGAAAAGCCATGCAGCAATAATATTTTTTTATTTGATGGATTACAACGGTAACCAAATACCTTTTTGCCTTCAAAAACAAATTGCAGCTTTTCCGCCTTTTTAAAAACTTCCTGTTCTGCAACGATACTGCGGTTGGGCGGTGTACAGAAAAGCCTTAACATTTCTTCACCGGCTTTTCTTTTATTGACAGCACATAATAAAATCAATTTTGTTTTTATATATCCTAACGCTATTTTGTGCTTTAACTTCATTAAACAAAGGTATATGGATGTTGCTATAATAGGTTCCGGGAATGTAGCTACAGTATTAGGAAGATTGATCGCTAAAACACACAGGATCGTTCATGTGTGCAGCAGAAACCCGGAGCATGCAGCTATACTGGCACGTGAATTTGAATGTACACATTCAGATCTTGAAAATATCAGCCAGGTGAGTGCTGATATTTACCTGATCGCGGTTTCAGATGCAGCACTGGAGAATTTGGCCAGTTTTCATGTACACGATAAACTGGTGGTGCATACGGCGGGTTCCGTATCCATTGATGTACTAAAAAACGTGTCTCATAATTACGGGATCATTTATCCTTTACAAAGCCTCAGGAAAGAAATGGCGGTAGTGCCGCAGATACCATTGCTGGCAGATGGAAATACAGCTGATAACTTTTATGCGATAGAAGCCTTTGCCAAAACCATTTCAACAGATGTGAAAAGGGCAGACGATGAACAGCGTTTGAAATTACATACTGCAGCTGTGATCGTATCCAATTTTACCAATCATCTTTATTCGATGGCTGAAGAGTTTTGCAATAAAGAACATGTTGATTTTGATTTGCTGAAACCATTGATCCTGGAAACCGCATTGCGCATCCAGCACGAATCTCCCGGTAAATTGCAAACGGGGCCTGCAATAAGAAAAGATATTCAGACACTGGATAAACACCTACGCCTGCTGAGCAATTATCCTAAATTAAGAACCACCTATCTGCGTTTAACAGACAGTATCATGAATGGCTGATCATTTACGGGGAAATACAATGTCCGTAAGTAATTTATAAGTTTCCACCCGTTTGCCTTTTTCATCAAAAGGTTCGGTGATGTAGGTTTCATACGGAGCACCGGCAGGTTTCTTGTTATAATCAGTCATCCATTCTTTAACTGCCTGGTAAGCCTGGAACGTTGATTCATATGGACCGTAATAATGTACCACTACTGCACTGTCGCCTCCGATTTCACGGAAAGAAATATTTTTCCCGGGTTTGGAAGGTTTTTTATCTACCTGTATACCTGCTTCAAAAAAGAAAGGTGCTTTGCTGGTTTTGTACCATGCCATACGGGGGCCGGCTCTTTTAATTTTATTTTTTGCAAAATAGGCTGGTAAGATAGAATCATAAATTCTGGAAAGTTTAAACCCGATGCGTTCGCTTGTAGCAGCGGAATCTTTCATCACCACTACCATTCTTT
>JANNZE010000234.1:0-1982 GCA_031410455.1 Chitinophagaceae bacterium
AAGCCTAAAAACTTAGGTGTGATCGTTCGTACGGCTGCAGAAGGCAAACAAACGGCGGAACTGCACAATGACCTTCTAAGTCTTATCAATACCTGGAAATCGATCCAGGAAAATCTGAAAGATGCCAATCCTCCGGCAAAAATTTTATCGGAGCAAGGTAAGACCACCAGTATTTTACGCGATCTCTTAAGTGAAGATTTCAATAAGATCGTGGTGAACGACAAGAACCTTTTTGCCGATACCAAATCTTACATCCAACGCATTGCGCCTGATAAAACGGACATCGTTTCTTATTACAATAACGGCCTGCCCATCTTTGATAATTTCGGTATTACCAAGCAGGTGAAAGCCGCTTTTGGCAAAACCGTCAACCTTCCGAGTGGTGCATATCTCATTATTGAACACACCGAAGCTTTACACGTAATTGATGTGAACAGCGGTTATAAAAGTGTAAGCAATAACCAGGAACAAAATGCACTGGAGACCAACCTGGAAGCGGCAGAAGAAATTGCACGCCAGCTTCGTTTGCGTGACCTGGGGGGAATTATCGTAGTGGACTTCATCGATATGAAACTGATGGAGAACAAAAAGAAACTGGCCGATGCCATGGACCAGTTCATGCGCAGCGACAGGGCCAAACATGCGGTATTGCCGATCTCCAAATTCGGGTTGATGCAGATCACGCGTCAGCGGATGAAACCGGAAATGAATATCAATACCAGCGAGGTTTGTCCGAGCTGCAATGGCACCGGAAAAATTTCTTCTACCCTGATCCTCGAAGATGAGATCGCAAAAAATCTCAGCTACCTGATCATGCAGAAACACAGCGGACTGACCATCCAGGTACACCCGATCGTATACAGTTACCTCACCTGCGGATTTCCATCACGCCGTTTAAAATGGAGATTCAAATACAAACAACAGATCAAGATCAAAGCCAACAACAATTATCATCTGACGGAGTTCCGCTTCTTTGATGATAATGAAGAAGAGATCAAGCTGTAGAATTTATCTTAATAATATTTAGAAAGACCTCACGGATGTGAGGTTTTTTTTGTGTGTTATATTTGACAGATCTAACTACAAATTTGTTTGATTAAGGTTTGTCTATTATGTGAAAAAAATGTTTACTAAATTTTTTGGCAATCAATATTCTGTCCGTAAATTTGTCCGCAACATATAAATTTGCTTATTATGGTAAACGTTAAGTTCTATTTAGATAAAGCTGATAAAAATAATTTATCTCCAATTCATTTAGTATTAAGACAAAAAAATTCACAAGTAAAGGTTGCTACAGGAGAGAAAATTATTAAAGAACATTGGGATATTAATTCTCAAGAGGTCTTAAAATCTAATAAGAACAATGTAACTATAAATAAATTCCTTTCTTTTTTAAAAAGCGAAGTCGAAAAATATTTGACCACCGCACCGAATGCTCAATTAACTGAAAAGAAAATTAAGGATAAGATTTTGGCTTTGATTAATTCACGAAGAGAAAACAAAGATTTCAAAATTGTTTCTGAAGATGTCGAATATTATAATGGCAAAGAGAAAATTACTTTTTTAGATTTATTTGCTGGCGCTGGGGGATTTAGTGAAGGGTTTTTGCAAGCTGAGCATAAAAATAAATTATATGACTTTTTATTAGGAAGTGACATCAATGAAAATTGTGAACTCACTCACCTTGCTAGGTATAATTACCAATTAGGGCTAGATGCAGAATTTTTAAGACAAGACATCAGTGAACCAGATTTTTTAGAAAATTTATTAAAAAAATTAAACGGTAAAAATGTTGATGTTATATGCGGTGGACCTCCTTGTCAAAGTTTTAGTCTCGCTGGTAAAAGAAAAAAATTTGACAAAAAGGATGACTTGTTTGCACATTATTTAAAAGTAATTCGCCAGTTAAGGCCCAAGTACTTTGTGATGGAGAATGTAAAAGGAATTCTAACAAAGGATGAAGGCAGAATAAAAGAAATGAT
>JANNZE010000235.1:0-3301 GCA_031410455.1 Chitinophagaceae bacterium
TTCGAATTCTGGAAAGAAGGAGAAGCAACAGAACCGGAGGTAAAGGAAGCTTACGATAAGGCACTTTCCTCCATAGAGGAAGCTGAATTTAAAAGTACATTGAATGAGCCAACTGATGCTTTGCCTGCTGTAATGCAGATCAATAGTGGTGCAGGCGGAACAGAAAGCCAGGACTGGGCTGAAATGCTTGCCAGGATGTACCGCATGTATGGGGAAAAACAAGGATGGTCTGTAACGGAACTCGACTGGCAATGGGGCGATGGCGCAGGAATTAAAACCTGTACATTCCAGTTTGACGGGCCCTTTGCTTTTGGATTCTTAAAAGCAGAAAGTGGTGTTCATCGTCTGGTGCGAATTTCTCCTTTTGACAGCAATGCCCGCAGGCATACTTCTTTTGCCAGCATATATGTGTATCCGCTGATAGATGATACCATTGAAATTGATGTAAATCCTGCAGACGTAGAATGGGCTTTCTTCAGAAGCGGTGGAAGTGGCGGTCAGAACGTGAATAAAGTAGAAACTGCCGTACGTTTAACCCATAAACCCAGTGGCATCATTGTAGAATGTCAGCAGGCCAGAACACAGGGTGAGAACCGGGATAAAGCAATGGCCATGCTGAAAAGCCGTTTGTACGAAGAAGAAATGCGAAAGCGCCAGGAATCGATCGACGCCACCAACAGCAAAAAGAAAAAAATAGAGTGGGGATCACAGATCCGTTCCTATGTATTTCATCCATACAAAATGATCAAAGATCATCGCACAGATTATGAAGTGGGAAATGTGGGTCCGGTAATGGATGGAGAAATAGACGGTTTCATCAAGGCATACCTGATGGCAGAAAAAGAAACGGAATAAATGTTAGAGGGTTGATATTCGCTCATCTAATTTACAAGTTATATTTTTAAAAATTTAAACAAACGCAGATGCAACACGGAGATTTTTATTATCCAATTCCTGCCAACGAACCTGTTCTTTCCTATGCACCCGGAAGTGCAGAAAAACTGGCGCTCAAAACAGTTCTGAAAGAATTAAAAGATACAAAAGCGGATGTGCCTATGTACATCGGTGATGATGAAGTTCGTACCGGTAAACTGGTAGATATCCGTCCGCCACATCAACACAAACATGTACTCGGTCAGTTTCATGCCGGCGATGCTTCTCATGTTAAAAAAGCCATTGAAGCGGCATTGGGTGCAAAAGAAAAATGGGCTTCCATGAACTGGGAAAACCGTGCAAATATTTTTCTGAAAGCCGCTGATCTGCTGGCTACAAAATACCGTCCTTACATCAATGCCACCACCATGCTGGGACAAAGTAAAAATGCATTCCAGGCAGAGATCGACAGTGCCTGCGAACTGATAGATTTTTTACGATTCAATGTTCATTTTGTAAGTGAAATTTATCGTCAGCAGCCTATCAGCGGGCCGGGAGTTTACAACAGGATGGAATACCGTCCGCTCGAAGGTTTCGTTTTTGCACTGACGCCTTTTAATTTCACTGCCATAGGGGGAAATCTTCCTACAAGTGCTGCTATGTGTGGCAATGTAGTGGTTTGGAAATGTGCCAATACGCAGGTATACAGTGCACAGATGTTCATGAAAGTATTGCTGGAAGCTGGACTTCCTGCAGGTGTGATCAACCTGGTTTATGTTGACGGGCCAACGATGGGAGATGTTTGTTTCAATCATCCTGATTTTGCAGGCATACATTTTACCGGAAGTACAGGTGTGTTCAACAGAATGTGGGAGACGATCGGAAAGAATACACCGATCTATAAATCATATCCGCGTATTGTTGGAGAAACCGGAGGCAAAGATTTTGTGATTGCTCATAAATCAGCAGATCCTGATGTGGTGGTAGCTGCATTGGCAAGAGGAGCATTTGAATACCAGGGACAAAAATGTTCTGCGGCAAGCCGTGCTTACATTCCTTCCAATATTGCTGAAGAAGTGAAACAAAAATTAACAGCAGAGATCAAAACCATGAAAATGGGAACGGTGGAAGATTTCACCAATTTTGTGAATGCAGTAATTGATGAAAAAAGTTTTGATAAACTGGAAGGTTATATTAAAAATGCACAGAACGCAAACAGTGGCGCAAAAATAATTGCAGGTGGTAAGTGTGATAAATCTGAAGGCTATTTTATTGAGCCTACAGTTATAGAAGTTTCAGATCCGGGATATGTTACTATGTGTGAAGAATTATTCGGTCCCGTACTTTCTATTTATGTGTATGATGAAAATAAATTTGAAGAAACTTTACACATTGTTGACAACACTTCACCCTATGCATTAACAGGTGCGGTTATTTCCAAAGACCGTTATGCAGTGGAACTGGCTACAAATAAATTAAGGAACAGCGCCGGTAATTTTTACATCAATGATAAACCTACCGGTGCAGTGGTAGGTCAGCAGCCATTTGGCGGGGCAAGGGCAAGCGGAACAAATGATAAGGCAGGAAGTATGCTGAACCTGTACCGCTGGCTGAGTGCAAGAACGATCAAGGAAACATTTGTATCACCAACGGATTATCGTTATTCGTTTTTGAATGAAGCATAAATGAAACAGGTATTATCTCCACAACAACTTACCATGAGCCTGTTGCGCCTGTCGCATCAGCTGCTGGAAGATATGTCTGATCCGGGAAATACCGTTTTCATAGGCTTACAACCGAGGGGAATTTACATCAGTGACAGGATCGTTGAGCAATTACGTTTTTTAACCGTTGATGAAATACAATATGGCAAACTGGATATTACATTTTACCGCGATGATTTTAAAAAAGAATTGCATGTTGCCAATGCAACGGATATTCCATTCAGCATAGAAAATAAAAAAGTTATCCTGATCGATGATGTTCTGTATACAGGTCGAACCATACGGTCGGCATTGGATGCATTAACGGATTTTGGAAGACCTGCATCCGTTAAACTTTGTGTACTGGTGAACCGCAGGTTTGAAAGAGAATTACCTATTCAGCCTGACTATTGCGGAATGACAATAGACAGCGTACACACACAAAAAATAAAAGTGCTGAAAGAAACAGGAGAGGTGGTGATGGAATAATTATGTAGTGTTGAAAGTTAAGTGTTGAGTGAAGAATGAAAATTACTTACTGATGTGGAATTATACATAATTCATTTATTTTATTATAAGTATTAGAGAACAACATTAAACTAAGAACTTAAAAAAAATCACGTGCAACTCTCCACCCCACATTTACTTGGCATAAAAGAGCTCACCAAACAAGATATAGTTACGATCCTGGAAACAGCAGTTCAGTTTAAAGAAGTGTTGCAAAG
>JANNZE010000236.1:0-4155 GCA_031410455.1 Chitinophagaceae bacterium
CCATGATCGGTGTGTTGCCGATTGCGCTCAGAAAGGCGCGGGCCTCGTCCAGCGACGTCGCGCCCGATGTCCCCCGGGCGAGCGGCAGGCCGCAGCGTTCGGCCAGGCCGCGCGCGGCGGCCTTGTCACCCAACAGGTCAAGCGTTTCCGGTTCTTCGGAAGGTATAACTTCTGTAATCTCCGGTTTGGGCGTTTTTGTTTCGGCCCTGTTAATCGTCTGCCTTACAAATTTATTCACCAGTTCATTTAAACCGGTTTCTTCTATCCGAAGCATTTCTGCAACCTGTCGTATATAATCCTGGCGTTTGGTAAAATCTTCCGCCTTGCTCACTTTTGAAATGGTTTCAGCCACCTGGTTTACTACTGCAGATTTTTTTGCAGAATCATTGCCTGCATCTTTCAGCGCAATCTCCAGTTGAAATAAAATGAAATCCTTTTTATTTTCTTCAATAAAATTTTTGAATGCTGCTGTACCAACTTTATTTACATAACTGTCCGGATCTTCTTTATCAGGGATCAGTACCAGTCTCACATTCAGACTTTCTTCCAGTGCAAGATCAAGTCCCCGCAATGCAGCTTTCACACCGGCGCCATCACCATCATATACGATGGTAAGGTTGTTTGTATATTTTTTTATCAGCCTTAACTGGTCAGTTGTAAGGGATGTACCACCACTAGCCACCACATTCTCAATGCCGGCCTGGTGTAAACTCACTACATCCGTATATCCTTCTACCAGTAAACATTCATCTGCTTTATCGATCGCGTGCCTGGCAAAATAAGAACCGTATAAGATCTTGCTTTTGATATAGAGCTCATTCTCCGGGGTATTAATGTATTTAGGCGCTTTATCATTTGATTTGATCAGCCTTGCACCAAATCCTAAAATTTTTCCACTTTGATTATGAATAGGAAAAACGATCCTCCCGGCATAATTGTCCCGCAATTTACCATCACGTTCTGCAACCAGTCCTGATTTCAATAAAAACTCTTTCTGATATTGAGCAGCCAGCGCGGCATTTGTAAAAGCATCTCTTTCCACAGGTGAAAACCCGATCTGGAATTTTTTAATGACGTCTTCACGGAAACCTCTTTCTTTCAAATAGGCGAGCGCAATATCTCTTCCATCTTCCGTTTCAAATAAACTGTTGCTGAAAAATTGCTGTGCATATGCATTGATGATATATAAACTGTCGGAGGCCTGTTGTATTATTTTAACCTCAGGGCTCACCTCGGTTTCCTCTATCACCACATCATATTTATTGGCCAGCCATTTAAGTGCTTCTACATAGCTGTATTTCTCATGCTCCATGAGAAAACCAATGGCATTTCCACTTTTGCCGCAACCGAAACATTTATAAATTTCCTTGGCAGCTGATACGGTAAAGGAAGGTGACTTTTCATTGTGAAAAGGACAAAGTCCAAGGTAATTGGTGCCGCGTTTTTTCAGGCGAACAAATGAACCTACAATATCTATAATATCGATGCGGGTTAAGATCTGTTGTATGGTGGCCTGTGAGATCATCTGTAAAACTTTCAAATATCGTTCATAAATGCCAATTTATGACTATCAAAATCCCGTTAATCTTCCTGAAAAATCATCAGAATCAAATACCTTTAGCCTTCCTAAAATAATCATATGAAGAGAATTCTGAGTCTATTCGCTTTTGTAATAGCAACTGCCCCCGTTTTTTCACAGTCATTATCAGATGTGGAAGATTTCTATAAGAAAAAAAATTACGCTGGTGCTAAAACCGCGATCGATACTTACCTGGCCGATCCCAAGAATACAGATAAATCTGAATCGTGGTATTACAAGGCTAAAGTGTATAATGCTTTGTCGTATGAAGCATCCACCACTCCAGCTGATAAATACACATTGAAAAAAGGTGCTTATGAAGCATTTCTTAAAAATCAGCAACTGGATCCGAAAGACCAGAGAATGATACTGGAATTATACAAGCCTTACCTGGATCTGTATTTTAGTTTTTATGATCTGGGCGCAACATTCTTCAACAACAAAGATTACAACTCAGCATTGCGTGCTTTTGAAATGGCTCAAACTGTTGAGAGTTATATGCTCGATAAAAATTACAAGTATACAGAAGCAAAATTATATGCATTGGATACTGCACTGGTAATGAATGAAGCACTTTCCGCAGCTCAGGCCAAAGATGAAGCAAGCGCTGTAAAATATTTCAAAAAACTGGCTGATGCTAATGTTACCGGCGACAGTTACCTGGAAGTGTATGAATACCTTACCAATTATTACCTGGATAATAATAAGGTGACGGAACTCAATGATATCCTGAATGTAGGCAGAAGATTATATCCGGCTGTTACTTACTGGAATGATATGGAAATAAAGATGGCCGGCAAAAACGGTGACAGGGCTACGGTATTGGCGAAGTATGAAGAGATGACGAATAAATATCCGAATGATTTTTTTGTGGGATATAATTACGGTGTTGAATTGTTCAATGATATGTATGGCAAGAATGCCAAAACTCCAAACGAAGCATCCCGTGCAAAGCTCACGTCACTATTGAAAAAAGTTATTCCACTGGATAAAGAAAATGATGCGTTGAATTTAATGGCCAATCATCTCTTCAATATTTCTGCAGATTATGCAACGGAAGCCAGTATGGTTAAAGGCACTAAACCGGATGATATCAAAAAGAAAAAAGACCTGAACGCTGCATCATTAAAAGTTATGGATGAATACCTGGTGTATGCAATACAGGCAGAAAAATGGTATGCAGGCCAACCGGGTTTAAAACCGATCCAATCTGCTAATTACCGCAGCCTTCTCGGAAATATGGGCGATATTTATACAGCAAAAGGGGATACAAAAAAATCTGCTGAATACCAGAAAAAATCTCTTTCCGTTAAATAAATTCAAGTCTATAAAATAAGAAAGAGGCTCAACGGCCTCTTTCTTTATGCTTTCATTCTGGCATTCGCTTCCATATGCCATAACATTTTATTTAAAAAATCATCTGTTAGTTTATCCTGCATTTCTTTATTCACCGATTCACCATCTTCTGTAAAATTCTTTTCAACCTGTGGAACAGCATACTGCGCCGGTACCATCCATGCGCCAATTTTAAAAAATACAAACTGCAATTGCTGCATAACCTGTGTTCCTGCAAATGGTCCACCCGAAACAGTGGCAAGCGCAATAGGTTTATTTTGCCATTCTGCATATAAAAGATCAATTGCATTTTTCAGGCTGGCAGGATATCCTCCGTTGTATTCCGGAGTTACGATCAGAATGCCATCTGCATTCATTACCTTTTCCGAAAATTCTTTCATTAAAGGGGTAGGATTCTCTGTAAATTTCAGCCTTTCCTCAAAAATGGGAAACTGGTATTCCATAAGGTCCAGCATTTCCGTTTCCGCTAGCTGATGTTGCCGGATATACTTTTCAAAATATACAGCTACACGGTCACTTTTCCGCCCTTTTCTTACACTGGAGCATATGATCACAATTTTCATAATATGTTTTGATGGCAAATTGCCAGTTTAATCGCAATAAAAAAATTAATTGGCTCTCTGAAATGGTTTCTCGGTTTTATTGTGAAAAATCTGTGCATAATTACACATTAAAGCCGCCATTTCACTACAGGAGCACCCCTTTAAAAAAGGTATATTTACAGTTGTATTAAAATGCACTGAAATGATATTATACATCAATATCAATAACTGAACCTAAAACCTGAAACGTGCGCTTAAAGAGTTTAGAAATAAAAGGATTTAAAAGTTTTGCGGATAAAACTGTACTGAATTTTGACGAAGGTATCACAGGTGTGATCGGGCCGAATGGCTGTGGAAAAAGTAATATCATAGACAGCATTCGCTGGGTGATCGGTGAACATAAGATCAGCAACCTGAGAAGTGAGAACCTGGAAAGCCTGGTTTTTAACGGAAGCAAAAACAGGAGTGCAAGCGGATTGGCAGAAGTGAGTCTTACTTTTGAGAATACCAAAAATCTCCTCCCAACGGAATTCAATACCGTTACCATCACACGCAAATATTATAAAAGCGGAGAAAGTGAATACCGCTTGAATGATGTGGCCTGAGAAGTGAGAACCTGGAAAGCCTGGTTTTTAACGGAAGCAAAAACAGGAGTGCAAGCGGATTGGCAGAAGTGAG
>JANNZE010000237.1:0-1833 GCA_031410455.1 Chitinophagaceae bacterium
CAATGATTATCCCGGGGGGAAATTGAGTGCATTCAACCAAAACGGGTTTCATTTTGACGCAGGTCCTTCTTTATTTACAGAACCGGGCAACATAGAAGAACTCTTTACGCTTTGTGGAGAAAATAGTAAAGACCATTTTCAATTTTCAAAAGTTGAAAATACCTGTAATTATTTTTTTGAAGATGGGAAGTTGGTTCATGCATCTTCGGATGTTAACATGCTGGAAAATGAATTGAAAGAAAAGTTGAATGAAACCGGTGATGTAAAAAAATACCTGGATAATTCCCGGTCATTATATGAAAATATCGGTTCTGTATTTGTGAACCATTCTTTGCATAAACGCAACACCTGGTTTAATAAACGAATCTGGAATGCGCTGAAAAATGTTCGTTTCCCATATTTATTCCGGTCATTACACCAGTATAATAAAACACAATTCAGTCAGCCACAAACTGTACAGATCTTTAACCGGTATGCAACGTATAACGGAAGCAATCCTTATAAAGCGCCCGCTATGCTGAGCCTTATTCCGCATCTGGAATACAATACAGGAACCTGGTATCCGAAAGGCGGTATGATCAGTATTACCAATGCCCTGTATCAACTGGCTTTGCGTAAAGGCGTAACGTTCCATTTTTCCCGGCCGGTTCAGAAAATAATCCATTTTGAAGGAAAAGTAGCAGGCATAGTTTGTAATGAAGAAAATATATATGCGGATATCGTGGTGAGCAATGCGGATGTTTATTTCACGTATAAAAAATTATTGAATCTTGATTTCAAAGCAAAAAAAGTTCTGAAGCAGGAACGAAGCAGTTCAGCGCTGATATTTTACTGGGGAATATCAAAATCATTTCCACAGCTGGATCTGCACAATATATTTTTCAGTTCCGATTATTCATCGGAATTCGATTATTTATTTCATAAGAAAAATTCCTTTGATGATCCCACTGTTTATATCAATATCACTTCCAAAAAAGAGGTTTCATTAGCCCCTGCAGGAATGGAAAACTGGTTTGTGATGATCAACGTTCCTTCAGATAACGGGCAGAACTGGAACGAGATCAAAACACGATCACGGAAAAATATTATAGAAAAAATAAGCAGGCTTTTAAAGGAAGATATTTCCCCGCTTATAGTTACAGAAAATGTGTTGGATCCGCTGCTCATCGAAGAGCGTACAAAAAGTTATAAAGGCTCCTTATATGGAACCAGCTCCAACAGCAGATCGGCGGCATTTGTGCGACATCCGAATTTTAACAGGCAGATAAAGGGAATGTATTTTTGTGGTGGAAGTGTTCATCCAGGTGGCGGAATTCCTTTATGCCTTCGAAGTGCAAAGATTGTAACATCCGTTATACACAATGATTATAAAAAACAAAAACATTGAGTTACGAAAAGAAGCAACGCATAGCCACTTTGATCGCCATTGTATTTCATGTGATCGGTTTTGCAGGAATGCTCATCAATAAAGAATGGATGGCCAGTGTAACAGGATTGAATCTGCTATTGATGCTGGGATTGGTTTTGTACACGCATGAAAAACTGGATGTTCCTTTCTGGATATTTTTCATGTCATGTTTTATAATTGGTTTTGTTGTGGAATACATCGGCACTTCCACCGGCTATTTATTCGGGGATTACAAATATGGAAATGTATTGGGAATTTCTTTAAAAGAAGTGCCTTTGATCATTGGCGTCAATTGGTTTTTGTTGATGTATTGTTGTGCGGTTACGATGCATTTTATGATTAATAAATTATCGGTTGCATCCGGGGGTGAAGTTTCGAAGAGAATAAAATGGATGTCATTGGTAATTGATGGAGCTATGCTCGCT
>JANNZE010000238.1:0-2136 GCA_031410455.1 Chitinophagaceae bacterium
TCTGGATAAAGGATTTTGCTGTGGAAATGGCTGTTTGCATTGTCCCTACGATTTTACAAATGTTCCCGAGCCAAAGCGAACTTCGCTAAAGAATGCCCGTTATGTCAAAGAAAATCAAAGCAACGACTCCCTTAAAAACAACTGATTCCATTCCTGTAAAAAGGGACTTTTTTTCGGATGTGTATGAAGTGGTGAAACAAATACCAAAAGGGCGTGTAACCAATTATGGTGCTATAGCACGATACCTTGGAACCGCTTTATCTGCACGGATGGTGGGCTGGGCTATGAATGCCGCTCATTCTGATACAACCATTCCTGCACACCGTGTAGTAAACAGAAACGGAATGCTCTCCGGTAAAATGCATTTTGAAACCCCGAATACTATGGCAAAGAAATTAAAGAAGGAAGGCATCAACATAGAAAATGACCAGGTAATGGATTTCAAAAATCTACTTTGGGACCCATCCATAGAATTAAGCCTTTAATAACCTAAAAGTAATAAGGAGCAATCATCCAGTAAACAATAACACCGCTGATGGCTACATAAAACCATATTGGCCATGTAATCCGTGCTAGTTTCATGTGATTGGCATATTCACCGGTCAATGCACGGTATGCAGTAAATAAGATCATCGGCAGAATGATGGCGGCCAGTGGAATATGAGTGAGCAACAAAGCATAATATACATAACGTGTATTACCAACCAGCGCTGCTTCTGTATCTGATAAAATGTTGTCATGGTTAATATCCCCGAATTTGGTATCGCCTGCCAGTAAATGGTGCGCTATATAACTTAACAAAAAAAACACGGATAACACAATTGCCGTCATCATAATATTCCTGTGTGCAACATATTTTTTTCCTTTTATGGCCAATAAACCGGCCAGCAATAAGCCCGATACACCCGTGTTGATCACTGAGTTGATCAAAGCAAAAACGTGTTTGTCAAAACCCAGTTGCACATCCAGCTTCACCTTCCCCAGAACAACAACAGCTACAAACACAATGATGGAAACCGCATAAATGAAGATCTTTGCCTTTTTATCATTTTTAGGCAACGCCGCTTGTAGCATATTAATTTGATTGTCTTTTTTTAGAAAGAAAGGTAACCAGGAATATCACCATTCCAATACCAATGAATATGACCGGAAGGTAAGGTATAAAACCACGAAGTAAGGAAGGACTTTTTCTGTCTTTTTCCAGCATGAGGGTTGGAATATCCCTCGCCAGTAAAGATTGTTTCACCGTGTCAAAACCTTCATACCATCCCCTCACTATACGATTGGAATCCAGCAGGAAAAACTTTTCTGTATGAATAAAAGCTGTGTCAATATCCGTGTCGGCAATACTGGCTTTTATTTCGTTCAGCGCAAAATCATAGATATCTTTTTTATCGCCGGTTACCATCCACCAGGTATCGTGGTTCACATTAAATCGGTCGGCATATTTTCTGAGCGCCGGAACACTGTCATTTTCCGGATCAACACTTATGGAAATAAACTGAACGATATCAGGATTTTTCAAAAACGAATCCTGCAGTTTTTTCATGTTTTTGGTAAGCCCGGGACAAATGGTTGGGCAATGGGTAAAGAAAAAATTGATTACAATGATCTTTCCATGAAGATCATCCAGGCTTACTTTTTTACCCAGCTGGTTGGTGAACTGAATATTGCGCACCTTATGCCATGCTGTATCAGGAACGTTCTTTCCACCCTTCTGTACAACCTGAACGGTGTCATAAAAATAATGGCCCGGCATATGTACAGCATCTTTACTGTAAAATTTTACAATATAGTATCCTGCCAGTGGAATCAGGATCACCATCAACAAAGACAGAATTGCTTTTGGATTCACTATAATTGTTTTTCAGGTTTTCTTAAAAAAAAGCCATCGCTCAAAAGAACGATGGCGAATGAATAGCTTATTAATGAATTAATCTTTCGCTCCTTCTTCTTTTGCAGGAATTGTTTGATGCGTGTTTACTTTAGAACCTGCATCTGTATTTCTTAAACTTCTCCAGCTGTTACCATCCCAGAGGAAAGCGATGATGAACCACACGAACAACATCAGTGGAACAACAATCGTCATGATCATATTTCTCACTTCATCACCCAGGTGCATGAAAATGGAAACGA
>JANNZE010000239.1:0-9157 GCA_031410455.1 Chitinophagaceae bacterium
CCGGATTTGAGGGATTCAATGCATTAGCAGTAAGTGCTTTTGGTGTACCCCCAGTTGGTAATAAATCGGTAATTGACTGTGCATTTGTGAAGGTGATAGAATATCCAACCGGTGCACAACCTATGGTTAAACCAGTTGGGAAGGCAGTATTGAAATTTGCATGAAGATAAGTTCCCGGATTATTTCCGCGTGGTACAGCGCCCCATCCACCCGGAGTTTGAGTTCTTAATTGTCCACACTCAGTTGGAGGCGGTGGAGGGCAAGACTGCAGGCAATATTCCTGGTAAGATGACCATGCATAACTGTTTATGATATTTACCGGGTATATCCACATACCAAAATCATTGGCACTGCTGATACCATCCGTAACCAGTGCATGAACACTCAGGTTAAAACAGTTGGCACTGATATTGGCTCTTGGTATGGTAACAGTGTATGTGGAAGCTAATGGAGAAACATTCACGAGTATATCCGGGTTTGCAATACCTACCAGGTTATCCCAGCTGGAATTGATATCAAAAGTTAAATGATTAATACTGCCATAAGCAATACGAAGGGTTTTAAGCTTAAAAGCCGGATCTGAAGTTGAAACGGAAACGTATACATTTGTTTCATCGTTGGTAAACGATACTTTCCCTGCTAAAAGCCCATAATTCCACATGTCTGCTTCCACTGCTGTACCACAAGCACGGGCCTGAGAAGCAAATGTGGAGTTAATGGTTTCTGTGGTTTCAGATGTGATAACATCTTTTTTACAAGATGAAAAAAGTGCTGTAGTAATTAAAAGCACGGAAAAATGGTAAATAATCTTTCTCATTATATGTGGTTTAAGGTTTAAAACGAACTTTGTTGTCTTAGCAGACGAGTTCTTCAGAAGATATAATAAGAATTTCGGTAGGATACTTGAGGAGACAAACATAATATCCAGTTTTTGGAAATGCAAGTGTTTTAAAAAACTTTTTTTAAGAAAAACCTGATTTATGTACAAATCGTTATTTTTGGGCGAAATAGTAAAAATGAAATTATCTGTTATAGCTCTTGCGCTGTCTGTACTGACTTTTACAGCCTGCAAAAAAGATAAAGTTGCTGCAGTGGCCGCACCATCTATGGAAAGTGGAATTTATTCCGGATTATATACTGCACAGGACGGAACAATTGACAATCGGTATCAATTTCGTGTTTCCATTACACAAATTGATGATACTACATATAATGTACAGCAACTTGACGCAGGGAACCTTCCTGCATTTAAAATGAATTACGGTGCAGTACTGGGTACAGGAACCACTACAAAATTAAAATTCCGTATTCCGATCCAAACGGTTGGCGGTTCCACAATTGTTGGCGATGCCAGACAAACTAATGGCTTTGACGCATTGTATTATGCATTTGATAAATCCATTCAATTTGGAATTGTATTCGACAATAATTCCGCAAATTATATCCGCTTCAAAGGGATTAAAGAATAATTTTATATACATCATTTTAAACCGGATCATATGATCCGGTTTTTTTATGCCCATGTTTTTTTTCTTTAGAAAATATACTGAACCTGTTGGCATAATTTTTACATCATTATATAAAACCCATACAATGAAAACAAATAAAACACCGTCCTCTTCCAATGGACCCGACATACAAAGAGAAGTAATCAAACTGGACTGGGAAGTTTCTTACCTCTCCCAAAAATTAAATGAAAGTGAAAAGGATGTGGAAGATGCAATCAGGCATGTTGGTCACAGCAGAGATAAAGTAGAAGAATTTTTTGGTAACAAAAAAAAGAATCGCTGATGTTTGATATGCAGTTCTATTATTCTATCGGACTATTTTAATAAAAAGAAAGAGAAGACCGGTAGCGGAAATTAGAGGCCGGATTTAAAACAAACAATTTTCACAGGCTGAAAAAGCTTATTGCCTAAATAAAAAATTGATCTGCCAGAAATTAATAGATACAGATACTAAAGGTTTGCCTGTACAACTTGATTTTATGAATGCATAAAAATTAAAAATTTTACCATGGAAAAACAAAATGAAAAAAACAAGACGCAAGTTGCGGAAACCGAAAAATCATTAAAGAAAAATAGTTCGGACAAGAATGCTGTGCAAAAAGGATATAATGAAAAAAATCCTGTTCAGACGCAAGGAGCATTTCCTGCAGACTCTAACCGTAACGACAAAAAACCTGACTGATGAAAAGAGACGGTTTGCAAAAAAGTATCTGGCAGGATGTAGAGATTCCTATTCCATCTTCATCAGATAACAGTCAATACGATGTGGCTGTTGTTGGCGGTGGCATCACAGGCATAACATGTGCCTATAATTTACAGCGATCCGGGTTAAATTGCATTGTACTGGAAGCAGCAAACATTGCTTTCGGAACAACGGGCGGAACTACAGCACATCTCAATAATTTTTTTGATACAACTTATTACCAGGTTGAAAAAGATTTTGGAAATGATAATGCGAAATTGTTTTCGCGATGTGGTGAAGAGGCCATTGCATTTATAAAAAATGCAGTAAATGCACACGATATTGATTGTGATTTTGCAGAACAGACAGGATATGTTTTTGCTACGGAAGAATCACAATTAAAAGAACTGGAGCAACTTTCAGATTCGTGCAACGCAATGGGACTGGCGATGGAATATATCAATGATTCGCCCTTTGCCATTCCCTATTTAAAAATAGTTTCAATCCCATCCCAGGCGCAGATACATCCAGTAAAGTATATCAGGGCACTCGCCGAAGAATTTATACATGCCGGAGGTGTGATCCAGGAAAACTGCAGGGTTCAGGATATCAAGGGAAAAGAAATGCTGACACTTGAAACCCAAAAAGGTAATTATGAAGCAAAGCATGTTATCTATGCAACGCATATTCCACCGGGTGTAAATATTTTACATTTCGAATGTGCTCCTTACAGAAGTTATGCTATAGCAGTTCAGTTAAATGATCAGAAATATCCTGAAGCTTTAGGTTACGATATGGAAGAACCGTATCATTATTTCCGTTCTCATACCATTGATGGAAAAAAATACCTGATCGTTGGAGGTGAAGATCATAAAACGGGGCATACAGAGAATACACAGCATTGTTTCAGAAACCTGGAAAGCTATGTAAGGAAATTTTACGATGTGGCTTCTGTTGACTATACATGGTCATCTCAGTATTATGTTCCTGCAGACGGGCTTCCTTATATTGGCCATTTACCGGGAAATCCGGATAATGTGTATTGTGCCACAGGGTACAACGGTAATGGTATGATACTGGGCACAATGGCAGGAATAATTTTGAGTGACTTGATTGTAAAAGGAGACAATAAATACAAACAACTATTTAATCCCGGCCGGGTAAAACCCATTGCCGCTTTTGCAAATGTGCTGAAGGAATCCGCAGATGTGATCGGAGATTTTATTGGTGATAAATTTTCAGTGGATAAAATAAAAAGTTTTTCAGAATTGGCACCCGGAGAAGCTAAGGTGGTAAAACATGATGGCCAAACGATCGCAGCCTATAAGGATGAGAAACATGAACTTCACCTGGTGAATGCTGCCTGTACGCATATCAAATGTAATGTAGCCTGGAACAATGCAGAGAAATCATGGGATTGCCCGTGCCATGGCAGCAGGTTTGATTTCAACGGCAACGTATTGACGGCACCAGCCAGGAAAAACCTGGGGAAAATTGATTAGCTGATCCTGGGAGACCACGGAATTTCGGAAACCTGCAAAAGATGTGCGGCATATCGTGATAAGACAAATAAATAATCACTGAGTCTGTTGAGGTAAATGATGATCAGTCCTTCCAGTCCCGGATCAGATTCCTGCAAACGTACACAACTTCTTTCTGCTCTCCGGCATACGCAACGTGCAATATGAATATGCGCAACCGTTGAATGACCGCCGGGAAGAATAAAAGCTTTCATAGGCTCGAGATGCTGCTCCATCCTGTCTATTTCATCTTCCAGCAATTTAATATCTTCGGGGTGCAGATCGGGAATTTTCATCAGTGAATCTTTTTCAGGATCACAGGCAAGTGACGATCCTATCGTGAATAACCGATCCTGGATTTCACGAAGCATTTTTACGGAATCTTCATCCTTCAATAATTCAGCTACCAGGCCTGTATAGGAATTCAATTCATCTACGGTGCCATAGGTTTCAATACGGAGATCACTTTTCAAAACTTTCGTTCCGCCTATAAGGCTGGTTTTTCCTTTATCTCCCGTTTTAGTATAGATCTTGAAAGCCATAATTTTATTTTATCAGATCGTTGTTGCGATCAATGGATTTTTATTAGTTGTATCTTTTTCAATCAAACCATCTCTCAAACGGATCACCCTGCGTGCAAATGAGGAAATATCTTCTTCATGCGTAACCAGTATCACTGTATTTCCTTCGGCATGTAAGCCACTTAATATATCCATGATCTCATGCGAAGTAACAGAATCGAGATTACCTGTGGGTTCATCTGCCAGGATGATAGAAGGATTATTGATCAGCGCTCTTGCTATTGCTACACGCTGGCATTGTCCACCACTCAGTTCATTGGGTTTATGGTGCATACGGTCAGACAATTTTACTTTTTCCAAAACCATTTCTGCACGTTCGGTTCTTTCTTTTTTTCCAACGCCACCATATACCAAAGGAAGTGCAACATTTTCTGCAGCCGTTAATCGTGGCAATAAGTTGAACTGCTGAAAAACAAATCCGATTTCTTTGTTACGAACCATGGCCAGGTCATCATCCGCCATCCGGCTAACATCATTGCCATTGAGAATGTATTTACCGGAGGAAGGAGAATCGAGGCAACCCAGGATATTCATCAGGGTTGATTTACCGGAACCACTCGGGCCCATTAAAGCAACGAATTCATTTTTAACAATATCCAATGTAATTCCTTTCAGAACCGGCAATTCATGTTTTCCGAGATAGTAACTTTTACGGATATTTTCCAAGTGAAGGATCGCATTCATAGATTATTTTTTTATCACTTTTGGCACTTTGAAAAATTGTTCATCTTTTACCGGTGCATTCTGCAGAGCCAGATGTCTGTTTACCGTCGTTTGCGTTTCATCATTTCTATAAATGTTGGTATTTGAATTTATATGTAACAAAGGTTCAACACCTGTAGTGTCTAACTTGTTTAATTTATCTACAAATCCGATCATTTTTTGCAGATCTCCTTTTATGGCATCCTTTTCAGCATCCGAAAAATGGAGTCGGGATAATACCGCCAGCTTTTCTACCAGTTCATTTGTGATGTGCATGTAACAAAAATAGGGTTTTAGCATTATCGTTATTTGTTTTTATATGGATGGCAGAACGGTAAAGTTCCATTTGTTATCTTCGCAAACGTTTAGTAAAAACATGCAGACAAATCATCCTTTTCCCCCGCAGATCGTTATGAGTGGGATTCGTCCTACCGGATTTTTACACCTGGGCAATTATTTTGGTGCGATCAGGAATTACGTAAAAATGCAGGAAGAATACACCTGTTATTTCATGGTTGCCGATCTGCATTCGCTAACTACACATCCAGATACAAAAGAACTGAAATCAAATGTGTACCGGGTTCTGGCAGAAAATATAGCCTGTGGCCTGGATCCTGAAAAGGCTACCTTATATTGCCAGAGCCATGTGTTTGAAACCTCAGAATTATACCTGTACCTGAATATGCTCGCGTATAAAGGTGAGCTGGAAAAAACGGTAACATTCAAAGAAAAAGTAAGGCTGAGCCCTGATAATGTGAATGCAGGATTACTGACCTACCCGGTGTTACAGGCCGCGGATATCCTTTTGCACAGGGCATCACATGTTCCGGTGGGAAAAGACCAGGAACAACACCTGGAGATGGCAAGGAATTTCGCAAACCGTTTCAATTTCAGGTATGGTATGGTTTTCCCCGAGCCACAAGCCTTTAATTTCAATGCAGAACTGGTAAAAGTTCCCTCTCTGGATGGATTGGGCAAAATGAGCAAGAGTGAAAACCAGTTTGCCACTTTATATCTTTCTGATGAGGATGAAATGATCAGGAAAAAGGTAATGAAAGCCAAAACAGACAGCGGTCCTACTTCAAATAACAGTGTAAAACCGGATTATATTCAAAATATATTCCAGTTAATGCATCTTGTGTCAGCAAATGATACCATTGAAAAATTTGAATATGATTTTAACCATTGTACTATCCGTTATGGAGATATGAAAAAACAGCTTGCCGATGATATGGCAGCCTTCATAAAACCTGTGAGAGAAAAAGCAGAATCCATTCTGAATGATGCCAATTATCTGAAGCAGGTGATGGAAAAAGGCGCAGAAACGGCTACCCGCAGTGCAAGGGAAACTATGCGTATTGTGAGGGAATCAATGGGTCTGAAATATTATTAAATAAAAAATTTAATTTTCATACTTTCAACGCTGAACAACGCTGTATCTATAATATTTTAAAAAACTGGAAACATTCCGCATGGCCAAATTGAGAAAACCTAAACATATTGCAGTAGCCGGAAATATCGGAGCCGGTAAAACCACACTTACTGAATTATTGAGCAAACATTACAAATGGATCCCTCAATTTGAAGACGTTGATCATAATCCTTACCTGAATGATTTTTATGAGGATATGCCAAGGTGGAGTTTTAATCTGCAGATATATTTTCTGAACAGTCGTTTACGCCAGTTACTCGATATTCAAAGAGGAACAGAAACGATCATCCAGGACAGGACCATTTATGAAGATGCCAATATTTTTGCACCCAACCTGCATGATATGGGATTGATGGGAAAGAGAGATTTTGATAATTATTATCTTTTCTTTGAAACATTGAAATCAATGGTTCAACCACCCGATCTGTTAATTTATCTGAAAGCATCTGTTCCAACTCTGGTAGGACAAATACAGAAACGCGGAAGAGAATATGAAGAAAATATCAGGCTCGATTATCTTAAAAAGCTGAATGAATTGTACAACAGCTGGATCGATACTTATAAAGAAGGAAAACTTTTGATCATTGATGCAGACACCAATAAATTTGCAGAAAATGAAGAACATCTCGGCCAGGTGATCTCCCGGATTGATTCTACTTTATTCGGATTATTTTAATCTATCAGTTGATTTTTCATGGCGTAGAAAACAAGTCCTACTGAGTTTTTTACACCAAAACGTTCCATCAAACGATCTTTGATTGCTTCCACAGTACGGGCGCTTATGTCCATTTTGGCGGCGATCTCACTGGCAGTAAATTCCATGCATACCAATGTAAGCACTTCCTTTTCTCTGTCGCTCAACACCACTTCTGAAGTAAGCGTAGGGTTGAATTTTTGTTTGCTGTAATTTTTTTTGATCAGCACTTTATTCACAAAAGGATTGAGATAGAAACCTGTTCTCACTACATCCATGATCGCTCTTTTGATCTCGGCAGGATCTGTACTTTTCAATAAATATCCGGCAGCTCCGCAATCCATGAGATGGCCAACAAAGCGTTCGTCTTCGTACATGGTGAGAATGATCACCCTGATGTTGGGATAATTTTTTGAGATGATCTTAGTAGCATCGATTCCGTCTTTTACCGGCATTTTCAGGTCGCAGAGAATAACGTCAGGTTCAAATTCAGGAATTTTTTCAATAAGGTCTTCGCCATTTTCAGCTTCCATTACAAACTTAATGTTTGGGTAAGTTCGCATGGAAAGAATTACGCCTTTCCGGAAAAGTTTGTGATCATCAGCAATGGCAACTTTAATTTGATTGGAAAGCATACGTGTAAAAATAGCAAGACTTTCACAGAAAGGAACAACAATTACTGAAAAATAGTATAAACGGAAATGATCTTAAACAAGAGGTTGTTTAGGAATTTCGAGTGTTACTTTATAATAAGTTTGACTGGAATCAATTTCGAAATAAATTCTGCCATTTAAAACTTTTATTCGGCTGGCAATGTTTTTTAATCCCAGTCCCTGTGAAACATGATTCAATTTATCGAACTCTGCCTGAACAATTCCTTTACCATCATGGTGCAAACGTAAATACATATTATTACCATTTGCATTTTGTGTAAGATGAATAAACCCTGCGTTGGAATGTTTAAGAATATTATTAACCAGCTCCTGGATGATTCGGAATACAAGGAGCTCTGCATCCACTTTTAACCTCTCCCTGTAATCATGAAAACGGGCACTGGCATTCAATGAACCGCTGCCGCTGATTTTCTGAAAAAGATCAGATGTGGCACTTTCAAGACCAAAGTTTTTAAGTGTAGGTGGCATTAGGCTGTGACTGATATTACGGATCAGCAAAATGGCATCGTCAATAATTTGTTTGGCGCTTAATATGGATTGAAGTTGCTGGCTTTTTTCCTGATTTACCAGGTTTTCGTTCAGATACAGTCGTGCTGTTGCCAATAGCGGGCCTGCATCATCATGCAAATCAGCTGCAATTCTTTGTCTTTCTTCTTCCTGGAACCGGATGGAGGCATTTAAAAGGATCTGTTGTTTTTCACTTTCCAGTTTTTTCATTTGTAACTGGTAACGTATTACTTTACGCTGGTGAAAAATTACAAATACAATGATACCAATAGCCAGGATCAACATTGCTAAAGTGCCAATGAACATCAGCCTTGGTATTCCCGCCGCATCCTGAACCTGTAAAAAGACCATATGCGGTTAGTGTTTAAAATTTGAAGTTGGGAAATCGTCGAGGTGAAGATTATTTGGTAACCTAAATTCTTCATTGAGAATTTCATTCTCCGGTTCTTTACCAAATAGTGCAACACACAATAATACATCCTTAACAAGATTTATAAAAGAATAAATAATCCTAAATTGCATTTTAACTTCTATATCGGAACTAATTTGAATTAGAATGATATAAAAAAAATTCCCAGTGAAATATATAAAAAAAGAGACACATACCCAGAATGTAATGCTTTGGTATACAGGTGTAACCAAAGAAGTTTTCATTAATTCGAAGAAATAGTAAATTATAAAGCAAATAAATATCAAGAATTCAATTATTAAAGGCAAATTATTGAACTCACCTGATTTTGAAATCAGAAAATCGTAAAAACAAAATAGAATAAAAGGTATATTGACAAGAAGAATTAGTTTTTTCGCTTTTCTATCCTTAAACAAATAATGAAAATACAATGAAAGCAAAAAGAATT
>JANNZE010000240.1:0-3544 GCA_031410455.1 Chitinophagaceae bacterium
GAACCAGGAATATTGTCATTCATTCAGCCAGTAGAATGTCTACAAAATGGAGCTGGGGTTGTTTTGCAATACCGGAAACAGACATGCAGCAATTATTGCAATTAGAATTGAGGGGGTGTATTTTATATGCATTTAAATAAAGGAACGTAGTATTCAACATTCAGTTGTAGTTTAATAAAGCCTGCTTACATCCACAAGAGAATCGACAAATTCTCATTTAGATGAAATAAAATTCATCTTCCCGGCTGATGCTGAAAACAAAATCCATTTCCAATACGGGTACGGTGTCTGCATCTTGTTCCTGATTTTGTTCTGCCATTACATTGAACCTCTCCCCAATTTGCTCATTTGCACATTCTCCTATTTGCACATTTTCAGCCACATTCACCCATTTGCACATCTCCCACCTAATGACAATCATATTCAAAACCATAACTATAGTCTTCATGGTAACTACCATTAGTGTATCTGTATTTCAGAAATGTTGGAAAGCTCCCGTTAAGACGTGAATCTGAAAGCACTATTTGTGAAGCGGGTTGTGACTGATCATCATAGCTAACCAGGTTTGTCAATACATTTCGTCCGATAAGTTCAATTGGTGATCCATGATTCACAATACCTGCCAACACAAAATAATCATTCAATGCTGAAGGATAAAAAGCACTTTTAATATTACTGCTATAACTATAGGTATCAGAAGTCAGAAGATAGGGAGCAGTTCCGGGATAAAGGTACCAGGATGTAAATTTTGTCTGATTATGATTTGCATCGAATTGCAATGTATCCTGGTAAATTTCCCCACCGGCTTCAATGGTACGAACCGATACTTTATTAGTAGCAGGGTATGAAAAAACATAAGTGGTCGAAGTTGAGGAGGTTGTCAGCGATGCTATTTTATTATCAGGGCCATAAGTTATACTGAAGCTCTCGTATTCTATTGTTTCTGTTAACCTGTTCTGACTATCATAATTGAATAAGATACTATCAACATTTGCTCCGTTAAATACAGACATCACCTTTGTTAATAATCCGGCTGTATTATATTTGAACAGGTAGGCAACAGTAGAATCATCAGGATCTGTCATTTTTTTTAAGCAAGGCATGCTATCGGGCACCGGATGTCCAAAAACATCCATTAAGCGTGCCTGGGAATGCATAGGGAAGGGCGGCACTACCGGAATGGGTTCCTGAACAGGAACATCTTTTTTACAGCTGAATAGGGCCAGCATCAATAAAAGCGGAAGTATAGTTTTCGTACGCATAATTGTAGATTTAATAGTGATTTACAAGGGTAAAACTATTGGTCATTGCAGATCATTCCCAATTGTTTATTGCTGAACAGCGATAAATAATTAGCAGAAAATACTAAAATTTTGGAGTTTCAGAATGATTTTATGGAAAAGTAATAATTCAATTTGCAAATTTGCAGATGTGCGAATGTGCAGATATGCAAATGGGAGAGTTTGCGAATGTGAGAATGAAGGTTTAACTCAGAGGGCACCAAAAATGCACACAAAGAACACAAAAGTATTTATACTGATGTTGCTCCAGGTGTAACCATTTTGCACTTTTGTTAAACCAGGAAAGTCTTGCGAAATACTTTAAAACTTATGGGTTAAATAAAAATTCCTCAATTATTATTTCCTGAATTACCAACATAAAAAACATTCCCGCTTTTATCTGTCAGACATGGATCCGTATTGATGGCACCTGGTGCCGTAAACTTCCAGATCAATGTTCCATTTCTGGCAGCAAAAGCATAAAGGCTGTTATCTTCCCTTCCGGTAAACATCATTCCATGAGCAGCTACAGGATTCGGTGTAGTATTTTTAACCTGTAATGTATTGGTGTAGTTCCAGTTTTTTGCACCTGTTGTCAGATTAAGACTATAGGTGAGATCATCATTATTCCCGGCGAATAATGCAGTATCAACTAACGAAACAAATGGTGCTGAAAATCTGCCGGCATATTGTGAGCCACTACCTATACCATAATATCCTCCCCATGATTGTTGTTGCCAGATGATGCCGCCATTTAATTTATTGATAGCATACATGTAAAATCCACCGGCAACGTAAATCACATCATTAGCCATAACAGGTGATCCAATGGTATTAGGATAGGTGTTATTCGTCCAGATTAAACTACCGTTTGACAGGTTATATGCGGAAATAAGACTCGATTCTGTGCCCGTATAAACAACACCATCTTTTACCAGGGGGTTGGACATTACTATTCCCGGATTATAACTCCATGTTGCCGTACCAGTTGCTGCATCCAATACACGAATACCAATATTAAATTCTGTCAAAACAACTTTATCATCCACTGCAGTTGGGGTAGCAATACCACCATAACCTATACCATTCATAATCGGGTGAGTCCACAACAAATTACCACCCGCAGCATCCAGTGCATACAAACCGTCCCCATAGGGTGCTGTGCGGTTATAGCCAATAAACAACTTACCATTATACACACATGGTGTGGTATAGTTGGTAACCATGTTTGCAAAGGACCATATTACGGAGCCATTGTCTGCATTAAGGCAAAACACAGAACCTCCCTGTGCGGCCACATAAATTTTCCCTCCTGCAAAAACCGGGCTTCCCATTGCATTACCTCCATTAAAGCTCCATACCTGCTGACCATTTACTGCATCCAACGCATATACATACCCGTTGCTGCATCCAACGAACACACGGTTGTTTGAGGTGACCATTACATTATATTTTCGGGTAGACATGTCTTCAGCCGTTACCGTATAATAAACCATGCGGCTGAAATCAGTCGGCTGACTACCTGACGGATTGATGTCCATTCCATTATGTGTAATAGTCGGTCTGAATGTTTGTAAATTAACTCCACCTGGTACACGTACAACGATGCTGGAATCATTTATAAATTCACCTATTGCGTCTGATGATATACCTGGGTTCTGTGAGGAGGTAAAACGGAAGTCCAGTATTTCTTTAGTAGTAGAAATATTGGATACTAATACAACATAGCTCCGCGTGCTCCCATCTTCTGCTGTAACTGTATAAGTAACAGGCGCACGGAAATCTACCAGTTCGCCTATCGCTGGATATATAGATGCACCGGTATATTGTATATCGGGGGCAAGCGGTGCTAATACAACACCAGGAGGAATTCTCACCATGATGCTATCATTGCTGATATAACCGCTGGCATAGCCTGATGGCAAAGCAAAGCCGAAGTTGTAAATTTCTTTTTCAGATGATGATCGGGAAGCAATATTTTTCTTACATGCTATAAAAAAGAAGCCTGAAAGAAGGCTTATAATCAGAATTTTTTTCAAGGCGTTTTTTTTCAAAAATAGCTTTTTTCAGGGACGTTTATTGGACGCCTTTGCTTCATTTGCTTTTACTATGAAACCGTAAGTAAAATAAAATCTTTTTGTCCTCTGGCGAAAAGTCTGTGGCCTTGGTCATTAATCTGTATTATAAAATAGAATAAGCTAATACTTATAACAAAAAGCACATAATATTTTATGGGATATATCAATAAAGAAGAATCCCTGCAG
>JANNZE010000241.1:0-5021 GCA_031410455.1 Chitinophagaceae bacterium
CAGGAAAAAGTATATGAATTTGAAAAAGTTCCTGCAGCTGAAAAAGATGTGGTGGTAAAACAACTCGCCGTTTTAAATCTCGAAAGAAATAAATGTATTGATTCTATCAACCAGCAATTTCAATCTTTAATACAAGCCAAAAATTAACTAATAGTTCATGCATATTCGTAAAAGAAACACCTGCCGTGTATGCGGCTCTGCTTCTCTCAGGAAAGTGATCGATCTCGGTCCACAGTACCTCCAGGGAAGTTTTGTGAAACCGGGCAAAGAAATGCCGAGCAGCAGGAAGATCGACTGCTCACTGGTGCGTTGCAACCCTGAAGCAGATGAGAACGCGTGCGGATTGCTGCAGATGGAACATTCCGTTCCTTCCGAAATTTTATACGCAGCGTATTGGTATCGCAGCGGTACCAACAACACCATGCGCAATCATCTGAAAAGTATCGTTGATAGCGTAGTGAATACGGTAAACCACAGCAAGCATCCGCTGACGCTTGATATCGGTTGTAACGACGGAACATTGTTAGGATATTATCCGAAGAATTTTATTAAATATGGTTGTGATCCGAGCGATGTGGCGCAGGAAGTAAAGGAAGCCACCGTGGTACAGGATATTTTCCCATCAGAAGAATTGTTCAAATTACTGGAAGGGAAAAAGCTGGATGTGATCACTTCCATCGCCATGTTCTACGACCTGGAAAGCCCGGTTGATTTTGTAAAAGGAATCAAAAGGTTCCTGGCTGCGAACGGCGTATGGGTTTTTGAAATGAGCTATATGCCTCGTATGCTGGAACTGGACAGCTATGATACCATTTGCCATGAGCACCTGGAATTTTATAGCCTTGCGGTGCTGGAAAAAATTCTTGGATTAGGCGGCATGAAAGCCTTCAAGATATCTTTCAATGAGATCAATGGCGGGAGCATCAGGGTGTATGCAACACACAAAGAAAACAGTAAACACGATAGAAAAGAAAACCTTGCACTTATTAACGAGATCAGGCATAAAGAATTTGACCTGGAACTGGATACCGACAAACCTTATATTGCCTTTCAGCAACGTATTGAAAAGCTGAAGGTAGAATTGCTTGACCTGCTGGTGAAATTGAAAAAAGATGGAAAGAAGGTGCATGTTTACGGTGCTTCCACGAAAGGAAATACCATATTACAATGGTGTGATATTGACGTTTCCCTGGTGGAATATGCTGCGGAAAGAAATCCTGATAAATATGGCGCTTACACTTTAGGAACCAACATACCTATCATCAGTGAAGAGGATAGCAGGGCTATGAATCCGGATTATTACCTGGTATTGCCATGGCATTTTAAAGAAGAATTTTTAGAGAGAGAAAAAGAAGCTTTGGATAAAGGAACCGGTTTTATTTTCCCTGTGCCTGTTATTGAGATCTATAAGCGATAAAAGCAGCATTAAAACATTTTCATGCAGCAGGTAAAAGGATTGTTCATTAATTGTAAAAAAGCAAAGGACAGTATTTTTGAATCTGGCTGGATGGTGTATCAATGCTTATTGCTATCCAGAAATATTTCATGGGATTATTGTGAAATTGATGCAGACAACAGGAGCATTGACCGCGGCTATGGTCTGTATTTTTTCAATTATCATCCTGTTACAATGGGATGGCTGGAAACCAGTTCATTGAAAAAAAATCTCGGAACTGTTTTCACCATGATACTCGAAGTGTCACCGGGAGATGCATTCGTAATGTGTCCTGAAAATGATTTTTCCTATTACTGTGTTCTTGATCCAACAATTATTTCCCGGAGAAGAAATGTTTTTACTTTTCCCCGCCCCCTCGAAAAAATCAATACGCCATTAACAGATCCAAAAAATGAGATTCCTGTGATCGGTACTTTTGGTTTTGCAACAAAAGGAAAAGGTTTTCAGCATGTGGTGGAAGCTGTAAACAAGGAATTTGAAAAAGCGATTGTAAAAATCAATATTCCTTATGGTGATTTTGTTCCGGAATCAGCTTCGTACGCAGCTTTCCTCGGTGATGTGTGCAAAAAAAAGGCAAAGCCCGGCGTTGAAGTTCGGGTAACGCACGATTTTATGAGCAAAGTTGATTTGATTCAATGGTGTGCTTCCAATACGCTGAATTGTTTTTTATATGACCGGCAGATGCCCGGCCTTGCCGCAACCACCGACCAGGCCATTGTAAGCGGAAGGCCATTGTCTGTGAGTGATAACGATACATTCAGGCATATTACGGCTTACCTTCCTCCTTACCCGGCATTTTCATTAAAAGATTCCATTGAAAAATCCACTGCAATTGTTCAGAAAATAAATACAGACTGGTCACCTGAAAATTTTGCCCGTAAATTCGACGACATACTGGAACAAATCCATTTCAGCATATCAATGCTCCATTCTGGTCCGTTGACCTTGTCATTAAAAAAGATCAGCTTCAACCACAAATTGTCCGGCAGGATAAAAAAATACAAAAGAAAGTTGCGTCCTTCCATACTAAAAAAAAATATAGTAAATATTTTTAAAGCAAAGCATGATATTATTTAAGCGCCAGATCAGAAAAATATTTTTACCAAACATCCGTAACAGCTATGCGCAGTTTGGAGAAGACCTGATCTTATCCCAATATTTTTTTCAGGCGGGCATTAAAAATCCAACCTATCTTGATATCGGCGCAAATGAACCGGAATACATCAGCAATACCTATCTGTTCTATGAACAGGGAAGCCGTGGTGTGCTGATTGAACCAAACCCTTTCCTGTTTAAGAAATTAAAAAAGATACGGCCAAAAGACATTTGTCTCAATGTAGGAATTGGTTTGAATGAAATGAAGGAAGCACCTTTTTATGTATTCCCAAATCATGCAAATGGATTAAGTACTTTTTCTGAGGCCGATGCGAAGCATTGGGAAACAGTTGGTATGAAAGGTGTGGGTAAAATTTCCGTGGAAAAAGTTTTGCAGATGCCTTTGGTAAAGATCAATACGATCCTGGATACTTATTTCAAAGAAGGAGCTCCTAATTTTATTTCCATTGATGTGGAAGGGCTCGATCTGCAGATCTTGCAATCCATGGATTTTGACAAATATCGTCCGGAATTCTTCTGCATAGAAACATTGTTATATGATGAAAATCAGAACGGATACAAGAACCAGGCGATCATCAATTATCTTTTGGAAAAAGATTATGTGGTATATGCAGATACAAGAGTGAATACCATTTTTTGCCGTAAAGAATTGATCGCATGAAAGCCATAATCACAGGCATAAACGGGCAGGATGGATATTATCTTTCCAAACTTTTACAGGAACAGGACGTTACAGTTATACCTGCCGGTAGAAATGATATAGACTTAACTGATTTTTCAAAAGTTTCAGAATTTGTGAAATTGTACCAGCCTGATTTTATTTTTCACCTGGCTGCTATTTCAACCACACAACATGCTGCACTTTTTGAAAATAACATGATCATAGGTACTGTTTCCCTGTATTTACTGGAAGCTGTGAAATTATTTTCACCTCACACAAAAGTTTTTATCAGTGGAAGCGGTTTGCAATTTAAAAATGAAAACAGACCTATTAAAGAATCTGATCCGTTTGAGGCAAGAGATGCTTATTCGGTAAGCCGTATTCAATCTGTATATGCCGCAAGGTATTTTCGTTCGCTCGGCATTCAAACTTATGTTGGATATTTTTTCAACCACGATAGCCCGAGAAGATCTGAGAAGCACATGGCTAAAAAAATATCAGCATTTGCTCAACGGGTTTCACAAGGCGAAAAAACGGTCCTGGAAATAGGAGATATGTCAGTCATAAAAGAATGGACATTTGCCGGGGATGTAGTGGAAGGCCTTTGGAAATTCATAAACCAGGATGATATTTTTGAAACCAATATCAGTTCAGGCCTCGGTTATTCCATCTCAGACTGGGTGAATGCCTGTTTTAAGTTGATCTGTAAAGATCCTTCTGCATTTGTCCGCGAGTCAGATGGCTTTAAAGCTGAATACCGCCAATTGGTTTCAGATCCGGCCCTGATCCGGAAAATCGGATTTTCTCCAAAAGTTTCATTTGAAGAACTTGCTAAAATAATGGTACTTGAACGCTGATAAAACTGCAATATTACTCGTTCAGCTATTCTCCAATGGTGATTGCCTCTATGCAACCACTGTAGCCCGTCAGATTAAAAATGATTTTCCTGGTTGCGAATTAACGTGGTGTATTGCCGAAAACTGTGCACGGATCATTGAGTTGAATCCTTTTGTGGATCATGTACGTATTGTTAAAGGTATTCCAAAAGATGACGTGGTGGCTTATCGGAAATTTAAAAGATCTGTATTGCGTGAAAAAAAAGAGGGTAAATGGGATAAAGTTTTTATTACACATAATGCAGATAATAACCTGGCATTATACGACGGAACCATTCGTGGAATGATCCTGCGTGCATACCCGGGAAAAATTACTGTTCCGGTTCAGCCGGTACTGGTATTGAGTGAACAGGAAAAAAATAACGTGGTGGCATTTTCGCAAAAGCATCAGCTGCATCGTTTCAAAAATGTATTCCTGTGGGAATTCGCTCCGCAGAGCGGTCAAACAGTTTTCGATTTTGATTTTGTGATGAAAGTGGCTGGTAAACAAGTGGCCGATGAACAGACCTGTATCATTCTTTCTTCAGCAAGGAAAATTGAATCAACGCAAAATATTATTGATGCAAGCACATTAACCATTAGGGAAAATGCAGCGCTTACACATTACTGTACTTTGTTGATAGGCTGCAGCAGTGGTATAACCTGGCTGAACAACTCAAGCGCAGGGGCTTTTATTCCCATGTTACAGTTACTGGATGAAAATGCCTATTTCCGTAATGCGCCATCTGTAGATTTTGAAAGATATGATCTTGATGTTCAAAAGTTGATTGAACTCTATCAATTTGACTATACATCTTTGAATAACTGTATAGAAGAAATTAAATCAAAAGGTTTTCCTGTTGCCAGGCTTACCTACACCCAGCGACGACCATCAGATCAATTTAAAACAACC
>JANNZE010000242.1:0-3691 GCA_031410455.1 Chitinophagaceae bacterium
TTCAACAGTTTCGGACTGATGGTGGCAATGGGCTTTGTAGCCGCTGCCTGGGTGCTCACACTGGAATTGAAACGTAAGGAAAAAGCCGGTCTGTTACAGCCCCGCGAAGAAATAATAGTGGTTGGCAAGCCAGCATCCACGGCTGAAATTGTATTCAATGCCTTAACCGGTTTTGTTTTCGGCTATAAACTCATAGGCTTCTTTTTCTCTAGGCCTGAAAATATGAATCCACAGGAATACCTGTTTTCTGCGGAAGGGAATTTCCTGGGAGGATTGCTGGGTGCAGCAGTTCTGGGTGGTTTAAAATGGTACGATAAAAACAAAGTAAAACTGGCCGCACCCGAACGTAGGTCGGTAAGAATATGGCCACACGACAGGGTGGGAGACATTATCATACTGGGACTGATCTTTGGAATTTTAGGCGCCAAATTATTTGATAACCTCGAAAACTGGGATGAATTTATACAGCATCCTGTTGAAAGTATCTTTTCAGCCAGCGGCCTTACTTTTTACGGTGGTCTGATCCTGGCCACGATCGCCATTTGCTGGTATGCCTATAAAAAAGGGATCAGTTTAAGGCATTTGGTAGATGCTGCCGCACCGGCATTAATGATCGCCTATGCCATCGGCAGGATCGGTTGCCAGGTATCCGGCGACGGCGATTGGGGAATCTTCAACAGTGCCTATACTTCAGATGCCTATGGTAAATTATCGGTAGCCCAACCCGGGGATTTCCAAAAAACGCTCTTGGCAAATACTACTTATTTTACAGAAGGTAAAATCATAGAAAACGGGAAAGAACATTTTGTAACCGACCGTATATATGGTTCCCTTGAAAATGTTCCGCATAAATCATTTAAAGGCCCATCGTTTTTGCCTGACTGGTTTTTTGGATACTGCTTTCCGAATAATGTGAATAAAGACGGTGTTCCTATTCCAGGTGTTCAGTTGGAACATAATAAAGTTTTACCACAGCCGGTATTTCCAACATCATTATATGAAACCATTATTTGTGGTTTATTATTCGCTTTTATGTGGTTAATAAGGAGAAAGATCAGTACACCTATGCTCATGTTCGGGATCTACCTGGTGCTGAACGGTGCTGAAAGATTTTTTATAGAAACCATGCGGGTGAATAAAGGGTATACTGTTTTTGGGATGCGTGCAACCCAGGCCGAATTAATTGCTATCACGTTGGTTATTATAGGTTTAGCTTTGATGATTTACTCAAAATTTAAAGTAAAAAATACATACAGATAAATTATATAGTGATTCAGAAAAACAGGTATCCGCAAGATACCTGTTTTTTTTATGGATGAGATTCGGCATTTCATCCTGCTAAAATTCCCTTTTATATATGATTTGAACCGTTTATTTATATAACAATGTACTATGTAATACAATGTACTTAGTTTCGTATGGTATTATCAATAATTAAAAAGTACATTATGAAACTCGTATTACACCTTTTCTTCATCCTGGCTTCTTCCTGTGTTATGGCCCAGACTGGAAAAATATCCGGCTCTATAAAAGGGCAAACTGTTCAACGGGAAGCAGTCAACGTTGCTCTATGTAAAGTGGATTCTGTCATCATCCTGCAGAAATCTACTGATGCAAATGGCCATTTTCATTTTTCAGGACTGGAAAAAGGTTTTTACATGATAAGGGTGAGCGCCGCAGGTTTTGAAAGTTATACTTCCTCCGCTATTCATCTGACTGATACTTCAGGAATAATTGAAATGGAAGATATTCATCTCAGAACCAGTTCTTCTTTACAGGAAGTGACAGTAACGGCTAAAAAAAATCTCATAGAGAGAAAAGCAGATAAACTGGTCATGAATGTGGATGCTTCTATCAACAATACCGGCACTACCGTTCTGGAAATGCTGGAACGTGCACCCGGTGTATCTGTTGATAAAGACGGTAATATCAGTTTGCAGGGTAAAAAAGGTGTGATAGTGATGGTCGACGGAAAACCATCCTACCTAACGGGTGCTGAACTCACCACTTATCTTCGCAATATGCCTTCTTCCAGCCTGGAGCAGGTAGAGATAATGAGCAATCCTTCTGCAAAGTATGATGCATCAGGAAATTCAGGTATCATTAACCTGAAAACAAAAAAGATCCGTCAGGAAGGTTTCAACGGCTCATTGAGCATGGCTTACGGACAGGGCTTTTATCCAAAATCCAATAACAGCCTTACTTTGAATTACCGGATCAACAAATTCAATTTTTTCAGCACCATCAGTGGAAATTACAGGAAGAGCTTCCAGGACCTTGATATTTTGCGATTGTATAAAAACCAGGATGGATCTGTAAAAGCTATCTTCGACCAGGAATCGAATGGAATCAAAAAAAAGGAAAATTATTCAGCCCGCCTGGGTATGGATTATTACCTGTCTAAAAAAACAACCATGGGTTTCCTGCTGACGGGTTTTACAACTCCTGGGGGAGAAACCGGATTTAATACCAATTTATTAAAAGATGGTTCTGGAAACCTGGATTCAATTGCTACTGCCGGCCGTACAGAAAAATACGTTTTCCGTAATGGTGCATTGAACCTGAATTTTCGCCATGTTTTTGATTCTACAGGCAGAGAACTGACCGCTGATTTGGATTACCTGCACTACAGCGCCCATAAAGATCAGAATTTTATCAACGGCAATTATGATGCTAATGGTCAGTTGTTATTTTCTGATCAGTTGAAAGGTGAATTGCCTTCGGCTATCGATGTATACGCTGCCAAAATAGATTATTCCCAAACCATTCTTAAAAACATAAAATTCGAGACCGGTGTTAAAACCAGTTTCGTGAATACAGATAATACCGCTTCCTATTTCAACATCATCAATGGAAATAAAATGGTGGATTATGAAAAAACAAATCACTTCCGCTACAAAGAAAATATCAATGCCGGATACATCAACATGAGCCGGAATTTTAAAAAATGGTTCTTTCAGGCCGGTTTGCGCATCGAAAATACCAACTACAACGGCACCCAGGATGGCAATCCTATGAGAACGGATTCTGCTTTCCGTAAATCCTATACACGTGCTTTTCCAACAGGATATGTAAGCTATAAAGTTAATGACAGGCACCAATTCAGTTTTTCAGCAGGCAGAAGAATCAACCGGCCCGATTATGAAGACCTTAACCCGTTTTTATTTTTCCTGGATAAATACACATATGGATCGGGTAACCCATTCCTGCGGCCTATGTACACCAATGTGTTTGAATTATCTCATACTTTCAGGCAGAAATTTACAACCACATTAAATTACAGGCATACAATTGATCTGTTCAATGATGTTTTTGAGGAACGTGGTTTTAAAACGATACAGACGCAGGGGAATTATGGTATAAATGATAATGTGACCTTATCATTCAATATGCAATTGAATATTAAAAAATGGTGGAAAGCCAATTTGTATGCAGAAGGAAATTATGCATCCTTCCGCGCCAATTTATCAGGTGAATTTCTGAATGTTTCCAATTATAATTATTTAGGTAACCTGAGCAACCAGTTCAGTTTTAAAAAAGGCTGGAGTGCAGAACTGACCGCCTTGTACAGGAGTAAAATTTCTGAAGGACAGATTAACATCGGTGACCTGGGGCAACTAAATGCAGGTGTTCAGAAAATGATTCTGAAGGATAAAGGTTCTATCAAAATCTCAGGTCGTGATCTGTTGAG
>JANNZE010000243.1:0-2782 GCA_031410455.1 Chitinophagaceae bacterium
CAAAAGATGAATATACCATTCCGCATAATAACAGAAAAAAAAGCATATTTATTTACGATGACCGAAATAATAAGTTTTCAGTAGATCGGGCGAAAATGAAATTAAGCAACGACAGCAGCATTCATGAATTCACTTATGATGCCATCAGCTATGGTAAACGACATATCAGGCCCATCATTTCGTTTAATAATCCTGACAGGCTTCATGTTGGAGCGCAATTTTTATTTCAAAAACACGAATGGCGTAAACCGTATTCTCAAAAACACATTGTAGAATTAAAATATTCCATCAGCCAGATGGCACCTAGTATATCTTACAATGCATTTCTCAATCATGCCATTGGTAAAGTGGATGTACTTTTTACGGCATTATACGATCATGAAAGATGGACCAATTTTTACGGCCTTGGTAACAATACATTACTCGAAACAAAAGACAGAGATTTTAACCGTATGCGTTCTAAAGAAACATGGGTAAGTGCTTCTTTTCAAAGGACGATCGCAAAAAAACACAAACTTTTCTTTACTCCATATTTTGAAAATGTACAGATCGTTGAAGATACAGACCGTTATATAGGTAAAACGCTGGTTCCGCAGCAATTGTATGAGAACAAACCATTTACAGGTGCAGAGGCAGGTTATAGCTTCACCAGCATCAATGATCCTGTTCTGCCTACAAAAGGATTCCAGTTTATTGCATCAGGTTCTTATAACTATGATATACAGTTTAAAAATAATTTTGAAAAATACCGTGCGGAGACGAATATTTTCATCCCGCTTGTAAAACATATCAATCTTGCTGTTAAAGCAGGCGGCAGTTCGCTATCCGGCACACCGCAATTCTTTCAGTACAATGCCATTGGCGGAACACACACTTTACGTGGGCACCAGAGAGACCGCTTCCATGGCGAACAGACCGTATATAATCAGAATGAATTGCGCTGGATCACTAATTTCAAAAGTTATTTCATGAATGGCAGGATCGGGCTTTTTGGGTTTTTAGACAATGGCCGTGTTTGGCTCAAAAATGAACAGTCAAACAACTGGCATTCCGGCTATGGCGGCGGATTTTTCCTTTCTCCTTTCAACAAATTCGTGGTGTCTGTCGCCTATGGAATATCAAAGGAAGACACCAATTTCCATCTTGAAATTATTAAGCCTTTTTAATCCAAAAGACTGACATATTGTCCTGATATCGCTTATCTTTGCCGCTCAATTGCAGGATCGATGCAGGAATTATTATTAGATAAAACACATGATGAAAGCCGCCAGGGTGAAGCTTTCCGTCCGGCTTTCGCAGGGATAGATCCTGTCAAAAAGAAATTTTATATTGAAAGCTATGGCTGTGCAATGAATTTTGCCGACAGTGAAGTGGTGGCATCTATTTTACAAAATGAAGGTTTTGTGGCCACAACAGAAAGTACGGATTCAGATCTCATATTAATAAACACCTGCTCCATCAGGGAAAAAGCAGAACAAACCGTTCGTAAAAGACTTACCGATTTCAAAAGCCTGAAGAAGAATAAACCCGGCTTACTTATCGGCGTATTGGGATGTATGGCTGAGAGATTGAAATCATCTTTTCTGGAACAGGAAAAACTGGTGGACCTGGTAGTTGGCCCTGATGCTTACCGTACCATCCCGAACCTGATCAATGAAGCAGGAAGCGGACAAAAAGCCGTGAACGTTTTACTGAGCCGCGAAGAAACCTATGCAGATATTGCACCCGTTCGACTGAACAGCAACGGCATCAACGCATTTGTCAGTATCATGAGAGGCTGTAATAATATGTGTTCGTTCTGTGTGGTGCCATTTACAAGAGGAAGAGAAAGAAGTCGTAATGCAGACAGCATCATTGCAGAATGTACCGACCTTTTTGAAAGAGGTTTCCGTGAAATTACTTTGCTCGGACAAAATGTGGACAGTTACCAGTTCATTGGCGATGACGGCAATGCGGTATCGTTTGCTGATCTGCTGGAAAGGGTTGCACACGTATCTCCTCTTTTGCGTATTCGTTTTTCTACTTCTCATCCAAAAGATATCACAGACGATGTATTGTTTGTGATGCAGCAATACGACAATATCTGTAAATATATACACCTTCCGGTACAAAGCGGAAGCAGCAGGGTTTTACAGATGATGAACCGTACTTACAGCCGTGAATGGTATATCGCTAAATTCAACCGCATCCGGGAGATCCTTCCGGGCTGCGGAATTTCTACAGATATGATTACCGGGTTTTGTACAGAAACGGAAGAAGATCACCAGGAAAGTTTAAGCCTGATGGAATATTGCAAATACGATCTTGCCTATATGTATTTTTATTCTGAACGCCCGGGAACACTGGCTGCCAGACGATTTGAAGATGATGTTCCACTGGATGTAAAGAAAAGAAGACTGGCAGAAATGGTACAGTTACACAGGGGACATTCCCTGCTGAGCATGCAAAAAGAAGTAGGAACCATACATACGGTTTTAGTGGAAGGTGTGTCTAAAAAAAGTACGGAAGAATTGTTCGGAAGAACAGATAATAATAAAGTGGTGATCTTTCCAAAAGCACATCATCAGAAAGGCGATTATATAAAAGTATTTATAAAATCATGCAGTTCTGCCACATTAATTGGTGAAGTTATCAATCAATAATTATGGATTTGCAATCAATAAAAAACCGCTTTGGCATCATCGGAAGTTCTCCGGGCCTTAATCATGCACTCAATGTGGCTGTGCAGGTTGCCAATACTGACCTGAGTGTACTGATCAATGGTGAAAGCGGTGTAGGTAAA
>JANNZE010000244.1:0-5951 GCA_031410455.1 Chitinophagaceae bacterium
TCTTTGTAAGTGTAAGCATGTACTGCGTTGCGTAATTAGCAGTTTAATCTGAATGCGAAAATTTTATATGGCAATACTCAGTATGCCATGGCTGCTTAATCGATAGATTAGCACCCATTAGGGCCGTTGAACAGGTTGTTCTGTTACCATGTTCTTCCGCCGACTCAAAACAAAAACAGAATGCTGTTGTGGAATGATGTGACCACAGCTTAAGATTATTCATCTAAGGAAAGAATTGGTTTGTTATGCTCCTGCTCTTTCTCTACAATTAATGCATAAATAAACATGTAGAAAGCTTACGGCGAATATGTTTGGACCAGGGTTCGATTCCCTGCAGCTCCACTTTTACACCACCAAAAACAGTTAAAAAGCTATAATCCAAATGATTATAGCTTTTTAATTTTTATCAAGTGTTCCAAATTTCATCATTATTTCGAGAAAAATGTAGGTAATTCGGGAGTCAAAAATTCCAAATTCATGACTCCCGAATTTCCGCTGAAACCATTGATTTTACTGGATTTTACTTTGTTTTTTCAATTCTTTTTTCTACATTTACAGAACCATTTTTGACCCAAAAAACCTGACTCCCGAATATGGGAAATACATTCAAATTACGCTTCTTTTTAAGGAAACCAAGGCTCTACGAATCAGGCCCACAGCCGATTTACATGCGTGTGACCCTCGACGGACAAAGGGCTGAAATGTCGGTTCAGCGGGAATGTGACCCGCTGCTTTGGGACGAAAAAGCCTGCAGAACGACCAGCACTAAAGAAAACGGAAGGCTTTTGAATGCACATTTGGAAGGGCTAATTACCAAGGCTTATAACAATCAAACAGATCTTATTCAGAACCAAATGTCGGTTACTGCCCAGGCGATAATTAACAGAGTTGCGGGTAAGCCAGATAACGCAAGAATGCTTGTTGCTATTTTCGAGAACCATAATAAAGAAATGGGGCAACTGGTAGACAAGGAATATGCACCCGCCACTTTAAATCGTTTTGAAACTACGCTTATGCATATTGTTAGTTTCATGCAAAAGAAATATGGAATTACAGATATCGATATCACAAAACTAAAACACGAGTTCGTAACCGACTTGAATTTTTATCTCCGCACTGAACGAAACTGCAATAACAACAGTGCTGTAAAATACATCACCAATTTCAGAAAAATAATTCGCATCTGCATTGCCAATGGTTGGTTGATTAGAGATCCGTTTATCAATTTTAAAGTCAAGGTTAAAGAAGTAGAAAGAACTTTCCTTTCAGAAGAAGAGTTACAAACCATGCATGATAAGTTTTTTGTGATAGATCGCCTCAATCAGGTAAAAGATATTTTCCTGTTTAGTTGTTACACTGGTCTGGCTTACGTGGACGCAAAAAATCTGACTACTGCAAATATTGTTATTGGTATCGATGGAAATAAATGGATCCACACACACCGTAAAAAAACTGATACAGCGTCACATATTCCTTTGCTGCCACCGGCTTTGGAAATTATTGAAAAGTATAGCGACAACCCCGAAAACAAAAACCAGGGTTTTTTATTACCGGTTTTAAGCAATCAAAAAATGAATGCTTACCTGAAAGAAATTGCTGATTGTTGCGAAATAAAAAAAGACCTTACTTTCCATATTGCCCGGCACACGTTCGCCACAACCGTTACGCTGTCAAACAATGTTCCTATTGAATCAGTAAGTAAAATGCTGGGTCATAAAAACCTGCGTACAACGCAGCACTATGCCAAAATAACGGATAAGAAAGTAAGCAACGATATGCAGCAGCTGAGATCTATTTATAAAGGCAAAAGTGAATCTCCGGTTCAAAAGAATAAAGCAAAATAAAGAATTCAAAAATCCACCTGGCCACTGGAAAAGAAGAACAAAATTATCTTAAGATTACCTCTCATCTTCCTCAACCAATTTACCACATCCATCATTTTACTATCCAGGCTCTTGATCGTATTCATTTCATGGTTGCTCATCGAATTATAAAGATATTGCCAGCTTATATGCTCTTTCTGTTTCGAATGCCAGTCTGCTGCCATACACCGGGCAACCTGTTTCATATTCTTATTCTTTACTAGGCCCGTTTCTTTCAAACTTTTCATAAACAATCCAAGTTCTTCAACACTTAGTTGTGAATAGATTCCTTTCTCGCCATCGGGATCAGCCACATCCTTAAATTGAATCGGAGCCACAATTCCCAAAGTTTGTTTTTTCTCCAGGTGGCTCATTTCTGTAAACAGCCAGGTTACTAGATCCAGTTGTACAGAAGGCATGGCAGGTGAAAGGGACATTCCTGGTTTAATAGATAGTTGACTTATTTCCTTATGATGAAAAGAGATAGTTTCGATTTTATCCTCAATACTGGCACCGGTGTTTATTTCACTATGAATAAGTTTTACAAGATAATTTTTAAAAGAAGTGGCATTAAAATTCAGGTACACTAACAATGCGGGTAACGTTGGATAGTGAGAGGCCATAATTTCATCCGGGTTCACTTTTTCTAATGCATTCATTACCGTTTTTAAGTAGCTAAACTTTCGGTATGTTAAACTTTTGTAATTTTCTATGCAACAATGTTGGCTTATAGTCTCCTGAATAAGGTCCACTAAAATCGGGTCATGTCCTGCTTTAGTAAGATTTTTTTTTATCTTTACAAGCCTTGGTTGCAGTTCTTCCTCAATTAGCAGAAATTGATTTGCAGGTATCCGCTCATCCTCGTTAAAATAATGCCTGAATTCGTCTTCCATAAAAACCAACAATTCATTCAGTACCGTTAAGCATCTTTTATATATTCTTACCAGGTTTACATCAGCATCCATTTCATCCAGTGCCTGAATATCTTTTGGCATAAGAAAATCAACCAGGATATTTATTAATCTGGTAATTACACTTTGGTGTTGTTGAATGTAAATGATGCGGTGATTTTCTTTGGTAAAACTATAGGTAGTTTTCTTTAACCGTTTTCTGATAGTTTCCTTTTCATGCAATAAGATATTGTTCCAGTTTTCAAACTGCAGGTCGGAAATTGTATTTTCATACAATAGTTTTTTAGGGTGGAGGTTCCCGGATATTAGGTCATCCAGAACCTCTAGTTCATAGTGTAAGGGCATAGGGCAGCAAGTTTGTTTTCTACAAAGTTTCTTGCAAATATCTCTGCTTAAAACATGGTATTAAAACGCTGAAATATTCGCTGTTAATCCTTAGGGGTACTCGACACTTTGCTTAGTTCTCATTTACTAAAATAAATATAAGTAAAATGTTGTAAATCGTACAAATTTATCTTTGTAAAAAAATCAAAATATAATAAATTGAAAGCAATTTATTGATGGCGTTTAACAGTTGGATCAAAGAATATTATTGAGAATTTACTCTTCTCTCCACAATTCCACCAGACCGTTTTCCTTTACCAGGTTATAAATCTGCAATTCATCATTCAGATCCAATCCGTTTTTACTTCTTAAATCAGAAATTTTCTGGTGCAGTATGTCTTGAAGATTTAGATATCCGTGAGAAGATAATAAAAGCTTTAGTTCACTGCTAAAAGGCAGTGATTCAATATGGGCAAACAATAAGGTAGGCTCTGTATTCATATCATCTGCAAAACTAAACATTTTTCTTATTGGGGTAGTTTTCTACACCAATAAGTTTTATTAACGGAGTGACCTTGTGAGCATGACGCCTAAAGAGAAAGCCCTGGCACAGTTTGGTTCCCATCTCCGCAGTTTAAGGGAAGGCCAGGGCATTAGTATTCATGAACTGTCAGCTCGGGCAGGTTTAGAATATTCTCAGGTACAAAAAACTGAAAAGGGCAGAGTTAATCTTACACTCACAACCATCCTTGCGCTTGCCGATGGGCTTAATATTACTCCCGATCTTTTGCTTAAAACTAACATCAGATAAAAAAGGTATGCTTTTAAACAGCTTCTAAGCAAATAATTTATTTAACTTCTTTCCTTACCCACGCTGCATTTCACCCACCTTGATCAAGGCTGTTAAGGTTTTCAAATTCATTTTACTGTTTCTTTTGGTGACATAAAAACTCACCACTATGTCAGTAAATATTCTCACCAGGGAAGATCTGGTTCAATTTCAAGACGAACTACTTACCCAAATTAAAGGCCTATTAAATCAGTCACCGGTCCAAACAAAAAAATGGCTCAAGACTGATGAAGTAAAGGAAGTACTCAAAGTTTCGGCCAGCACATTGCAAACCCTCCGCATTAATGGCACACTTACTTATTCCAAACTCGGCGGCATCATTTACTACGATTATGAGCACATCGAAACTGTGTTGAAGAAGAATCTCCGTCTTGCTACGAAATCCTGATGTCGCTGTCATTCTGAGCACAGCGAAGAATCTCATTATCAAATCACCAAATCAGTTCATTATGTTCTCTCCCTACCGTGGCCGTAGTCACACCAAAAAACAAAATAACTGCAAACCCTGCATCTCAATTGCAGAACGAAAGAAACGATCAGCCTGTAAAAAACTGAAGCATCTTTTTCCTAATCTGGTATTCCAGGGGTATCAACATTATATCACTAAAAAAGTTCCCCTCTCTTTCAGGAGAGGGGCTGGGGGTGAGGTATGAATTACATCCGGCATATGAACGCATTTTTTACACTGGTAAAAAAAGATGAAAGGCTTACCTCATCCCATGTCAGTTTGTATATGGCATTGTTCCAATACTGGAATTATAACCGGTTTCAAAATCCATTTCCGGTTTACCGGGATAATATCATGAACCTTAGTAAAATTGGCTCCAAGAACACATACCACAAATGCATCAAAGAACTGCATGAAGCCAGGTATATCTATTACCATCCTTCGCCCTCAAAATTCCTGCCGGTCAAAGTCAGCATCGGTCGTTTAGATATTCAGGAAGAACCGGTCAGCCGGTATAAACAACTCGGCCTTTTTGGCGAAGAAAATGGCGATTCTGCGAGTCCCAAAATTGATACCGATAGTGTCCCAAATTTGACCGCTACGGGTACCGATTTTGATACTGGTACAGTCCCAAAAATGGGACACAATATAAAACATAAACTTTTTAAAACAGAGAGTAAAACACCCGCTCAAAAAATTTTTGATAAAAATGAAAACTTAAGCGAAGCTGTAAACAACCTTGGCGGTGTCTCAAATTCGGTACACATAAATGTCACCCTGAGCGAAGTCGAAGTGTTTTTTGCACAGCAAAATTATCCGGCAGAAGAAGCAAAGAAATTTTTCAATCACTACAAATCCATTGGGTGGAAAATAAAGGGAATTACACCAATCGAAGATTGGCAGGCTGCAGCCCACAAATGGATGATCAATGCCGGGAAGTTTGAAAATAAAAAACAAGAGCAACAACCAGTGGCTGCCAATGATATTGAAAGCCTCTACAAGCAATTCCTTGCCGGCCACAACATTTTTAAGCTAATAACCCAGGATCACTTTGAGGAATTGAAATTAGAGCTTACAGACGAAATCATGCAACACGCCTGGCAAGCTCGTACAAACCAGCTAAACGGCAGCAATCAAAATTCAGTACTCAAATTACTGCAGGCTTACCTGGATAAAAAAGAAAACGATCCCTTGCTTTTAAAAGACAGAGACAATTTAATTTCTCTTGCAAAACGGGTCGCTGTAATAAACCATTTTCATCAACGTAAAATGTCATCCTGAGTTGGCCTGTCATGCTGACGAAGGAAGCATCTCATTCTAAAATAATCACACCATGCTCACAATAAACCTCATGGATTTTTCAGACAAAGATTTTAAAAGCATATATACCCACCTTATGCAAAAAAGCGAAACGCATTTCTGTATAACCATGCCCAGGATTAGTATTGCACCAAAGGATCACAAAATCGAAATAGGCACAGAGTATTATGACGCTCTCTATTTCGGTCAAATGCTGTCAGTGTTTTCTCACGATTTCTGTTACAATGTTCCCTCCG
>JANNZE010000245.1:0-4384 GCA_031410455.1 Chitinophagaceae bacterium
TGAGAAATCTGATCCTGAAACTTAATTCTACGTACTTTTTCGTACACCAGATACCATTCATACCAAAAACATTCCATAGATAAGTTCATCATCACAAATGAATTGTACCCGGTGCATTAAGATAATAGGTTTGTTTAAACGATGCAGGTATTCTTTATCGAAAACAACAAAGTATAATTATCATGAAAAAGATCACAACAATCATTGCAGCACTTGCGCTATTTTTTTCCGCCAGTGCCTTCTCCATACCGGAGAGCTCGGTTAACCAGGTTGTAATAAATGCCTTTACACAACAATTCTCAAGAACAGGTTCTGTTGTATGGGAAAAAAAACAGGACGTGTATTTTGCCAGTTTCAGTAAAGATGAAACCGACTATGCAGTTGCATTTTCAGAAGAAGGAAAATTACTGGCGCTTACCAGGAAATTGCAGGTTAAAAACCTTCCGCTCCCGGTAATGCAGTCATTGAATAAAATGTCAGGATTTAATTTTGACCTGATGGCAACAGAGGTACAAATGGAAGGCGATTCTTTTTACCTGGTAGCCGGGCAGGATGAAAAAATATACCTGAGCATGAAATGTTATTCCAACGGAGATATAGAAATTCTCCGAAGAGTTAAAAAATAAAAAAAAATCCCCTGTTACATTCAGGGGATTTTTTTTATAATACTTTACGCATCCATTCTGTGATATCCTGTAATACTTCCGGCGAGAATGTTTCTTCGATGGTGCCGTATTCGCCAATATTACACGTTGTACAATGCTGGAAAAGATGATTCAGGTGTGGATACGATCTGATGGTATAACTTTTTACTTTACTTTTTTTGAGGTACTTTTCAAAAGAGGTAAGGTTTTCTCTTTTAAGAACCTGAACATCTTCATCGCCATTCAAAGCCAGTACATGTACATTTCGCAATTTCTTTATTTCGGGCCTCGGATCATAATTTAAAAAATAATGAAACCATGTTTGTGTAAAAGCATTAGCAAGTGTTTTCACAAAGACCCGCTGATTCTCTTCCTTATAAATATCAAGTCCTTTCAGTATGCTTTCAGGCTGATCTTTTTTCCATTTGTTTACAATTTTTATCCCTGAAACATACGCAACAATGGAATCATTTGTTTTACGCATGGATGTCAGCAGTTTTTTGTATAGTTTTTTATACGTGTGCAGAACAGTATCATTCACCCCTGTACCTTTAAGTATTGCAATATTCTGACCAAGCATAACTTCCGATGCAGGAATACTGATACCCGCAAGCGATACAATTCCGTAAATGTCTTTTCGCCTGTTGGCTACCATCGGGGCGATCATTCCGCCTTCACTGTGACCAACCAGGAAAATGTGGAAAGAATCTGCATGTACATATTTTTTGATGTAGTCCGTTACCGTCATTACATCATTTGACAGATCAAGGGAAGTGGCTTTCGAAAAATCTCCTGTGGATTTACCTACGCCCCGATCATCGGTACGGATCACCAAAAATCCTTTCTTTGTTAACGCATCTGCTATCACCGCAAACGGCTGGTGATTCATGATCTCTTCATCCCGGTTCTGTGCACCACTTCCGCTTATTAAAACAACTACCGGATAAGTAGGTGCTTTTATATAATTCATGCCCGGTGGAATGGAAGGATACGTAATGGTAGCTCCGTATTGAATGGAAGAATCTTTATTAAAAAAAACAATTTCTTCGTACTCGTACGGAAATGGCGGAACAGGCGTTTGCGGTCTGCTCACTTTACTGACCTCTTTAACTTTTTTCATCACCAAAGGAATCTCACGGCCCTGAACAAAATTTCCTTCAAGTGTAGTATCATTTTTAAAAACAGCTGAATACCTGATCCGCAGTTTTTTGAAAATCACATACAGGGAATCCTGCTGTATGATCATACTATCTGCTTTAAAACCATAAGCTTCCTGGTCAGGGCTGTCCATCAACAAGGTGTATTCACCATCAGCATTGTTGATGTGAAATACAATACGCAAAACAACACCTACATCCAGCTTACCTTCCCAGATACCTGCTCGTTTATCCTGCGAGAAGCAGGTAAATACGAACATTAAATATACCAGGAGGAATGATATCTTTTTCATGTATCAAAAATACAGCATGGCTGAATGCATTATTAAATTTTAAGTATAATCATAAAATTATCAGAACATCGCGTATATCACCAGCTACTTATACATAAATCGTTTAAGTAATTAATCAAAATGATTGCATTCATATTTCAAAAAAGATTATTATCTTGTCTGCAGATGATACACTTGCATTTTATAACAACTTCTACGTCTGCGAATACCCGTTAGGGTATTATCTACATATCATCTCATCAACTTTTTATTAATTATTCATTTGTACAGATATGATCGTATTGAAATTCGGAGGAACATCCATGGGAAGCAAAGAATCCCTTCAGCAGGTAATGGACATCATCAAACAACGCTTACCGGAAAGAATGATCGTGGTGGTTTCAGCCATGAGTGGCGTAACGGATGAATTACTGAACGCAGGAAAATTTGCAGCTGCACACGACGACCAATGGAGAGATCTTTTAAAAAAATCTGAACAAAGGCACCTGGATACGATCGCTGCCATGATCAGTACCGGCGAACAGCAGGGAATATCAGCCATTGTAAAAAATATTTTTTCGGATATAAAAGATCTGTGCAATGGTATTGCATTGCTGGAAGAATTATCTGATAAAATCAAAGATAAACTGGCGGGATATGGTGAATTGCTTTCTTCGCAATTGCTGCAAATGATATTTAGGTCGAACGGCCTTTCCAGCACTTGGAAGGATTCCCGTGAAGTGATTGTTACCAACAGTAATTTCGGAAATGCCCTTGTTGACTTTAATACAACTAATAAACTTATAGAAGATCATTTTAAAAACGGTGATGCATTAACGATCATGCCTGGTTTTATTGCACGGGATCAAAATGGCGCAGCCACTACTTTAGGAAGAGGTGGTTCTGATTTTACTGCATCCATTATTGCCGCAGCGTTACAAGCAAGTAGTCTTGAAATCTGGACCGATGTAAGCGGTATGATGACGGCCGATCCACGATGGGTTCCTAATGCACGCATCATTCCTAACATTTCTTACCAGGAAGCAATGGAATTATCACATTTCGGTGCTAAAGTGATCTATCCGCCAACCATACAACCGGTAATGAACAGGAATATTCCTGTATGGATCAAAAACACGTTCCACCCTTCGGATCATGGAACAGTAATAGAAAATACAGGTGTTGTATCTGACCATACTATGGTACGCGGTATTTCCAGTATCAATGAGCTGGCACTCGTTACACTAGAAGGAAGCGGAATGGTGGGCATTCCCGGATTTTCCAAAAGATTATTTGAAGCGCTGGCCAATGAACAGATCAATGTGATACTGATTACGCAGGGATCTTCAGAACATTCAATTTGTGTAGGTATTGCCACCGCTCAATCATCCAAAGCCAAAGAAGCAGTAGACAAAGCATTTGAATATGAGATTCAGACAGGTAAAGTACAGGCCCTGCAGGTTGAACCCACGCTATCTATCATCGCATTGGTAGGTGATAATATGAAAAATCATACCGGTATCAGCGGAAAGATGTTTGCTGCACTTGGAAGAAATGGTATCAACATCCGGGCGATTGCCCAGGGCTCTTCTGAAAGAAATATATCTGCCGTTATCGGAACAAAAGATGTACGTAAAGCCGTTAACGTTTTACATGAAGAATTTTTTGAGACCACGTATAAACAAATCAATCTTTTTATAACAGGTGTTGGAAATGTTGGCAAAAAACTGATGCAGCAATTACATAAACAGTCTGCATTCCTACAAAACAATCTCAGGCTGCAGGTAAATATTGCAGGAATATCGAACAGTAAAAAAATGTTACTCAAAGAAAGTATTGCTGCAGATAAATGGGAAAACGCTCTTGAGGAAGGTGAACCGGCCAACGTAGATGAATTTGTAGAAAAAGCCATTTCCAGCAATTTAAGGAACAGCATTTTTGTGGATATTACGGCCAATGAAAAAGTTGCAGCCACTTATGATAAATTAATTGAAAAAAATATTGCAGTGGTGGCCTGTAATAAAATAGCAGCCTCCTCATCCTACAAAAATTATAAACACCTCAAAAACCTTACAGCAGAATATAATACCCCATTCTTATTTGAAACAAATGTGGGGGCTGGCCTGCCCATCATCGGTACACTTAATGACCTGTTGCACAGTGGTGATAACATCCGGAAAATGGAAGCGGTGTTAAGTGGTACACTCAATTTTGTTTTTAATAATTATGACGGAACTAAAAAATTTGCACACGTTGTTAAACAGGCACAGGACGAAGGATATACAGAACCAGATCCGCGACTTGACCTAAG
>JANNZE010000246.1:0-5698 GCA_031410455.1 Chitinophagaceae bacterium
CATGGATATGATTGCTGGACAGAATGATTTTAAAATAGCGACTATGCAGTTCAACAGGCAAAAAAATATGTACGACAGTGGCCTGGTATCCCTTACCCAACTGGAACAAAGAAATCAGGCGTACCAGTCGTCGCTTGCAAAAAAAGTAAGTGCGGAAAATAAATTCATTGCTTCCCGGCAGGAAATAAATATCATACGGATTGAATTCAATGCTTTACAGCAGGACAATCTTGAAAAAATATCAAAAGCAGAAGGTGATAAATTCAGTTCAATGTCGATGGTGGCCACTGGTGAAGGTGATGTTGCCAAACTGAAAAGCCAGTATGCCAGTTACGTGATCAGGAACGGAATGTATGCAGTGATTGCCCCGCAAGACGGACAGATCGTTAAAGCCATTACGTCTGGTATTGGCGAAATCATTAAAGAAGGTGAAACAATTGTGAACATAGTTCCGGATCAAATTGAATACGCTGTTCAGTTATATATCCGGCCGGTTGATCTGCCACTGATCTCTCCCGGACAAAAAGTAAGATTTTTATTTGACGGATTTCCGGCGATCGTATTCAGCGGATGGCCCCAGGCTTCGTATGGAACATTCGGTGGAATTGTATCGGCGGTTGAAAGCGACGTAAGCGTAAATGGAAAATTTCGTGTATTAATCAAGGAAGATAGCAGTGACCGAAAATGGCCACCAGAATTACGTATAGGCACAGGAGCCAATGGTATCGCACTTTTGAAAAATGTTCCTGTATGGTATGAATTATGGCGAAATATCAATTCTTTTCCACCTGATTATTACAAGAGTAAACCTGCAGAAGAAAAAAAATGAAAACTATAATCAGTTGTGTATTGGTGTTAACATGGATGGTTGGCAAAGCACAGAATATTTTTACTGAAAAGGAATTTACAGAGGTGATCCGGCAATTTCATCCTGTTGCAAAGCAAGCAGCAATAAATATCCAGATCGCCAAAGCAAACGTAACCAGCAGCAGAGGTACCTTCGATCCTACTCTATCCGGAGATTATGGAAAAAAGGATTATGATGGCATCAACTACTATGATCATGAAGCAACCATTTTAAAAATTCCAACCTGGTATGGGGTCGACTTTTTTTCTGGTATTGAAAATGTTTCAGGCGCAAGGATCAATCCGGAAGAAACAAAAGGCAACCTTTCATTTGTTGGTTTTAAAGCTCCGGTTTTGCAGAATTTTATTATCGATAAAAGAAGGGCAGCTTTACAACAGGCAAAGATCTTCAGAACCTTATCGGAAGTTGAAAAAAAGATCATCTTGAATGATCTCCTGGAAGAATCATTGAAACATTACTGGGAATGGTGGGAACAATATCAGCGTATACAATTATTAGAGAAGGTGGTAGAAAATGCAGAGCGTCGTTTCACCATGGTAAAAACGGCCTATAGCTTAGGTGACCGTGCGGCCGTTGATACTCTGGAAGCTTATACGCAGGTTCAGAATTTTTTGATCAGACTCAGTGAAGTCAGAATGGAATACACAAGCAGTCAATACCAGTTATCTGCTTATTTATGGACACCGGCTGCAAAGCAATATGATTTACCGGCAACAGTAATTCCTCAGCAATTGACTTCGGCAGAAATAAATGCAGACAGTTTGTTAACAGCAGCTGGTTTTCATCCTGAGTTGTTAGCATATACTTATAAACTGGAGGCACTGAAGATTGAAAAGAAATTGAAATTTCAATTGTTACTCCCGGAGCTGGATTTGAAATATAATCAGCTGGCCAATAGTTATTCAAACATCGGTAAAGGTCCTTGGTTTCAGAATAATTACCGGTACGGAATTTCATTTTCGGTACCTCTTCGTTTATCAGAAGGCAGAGGAGAGTTTAAAAAAGCAAAACTGAAACTGGAATACACAAAACTGGAACAATCAAATAAAGAGGTTAACATACGTACTAAGGTGAAACAATATATCAACGAATGGTTTCAAACAAGATCCCAGATCACGATGCAGGAAAATATTGTGGCTAATACCAAGGCTTTACAAAAGGCAGAGGAAATCTTATTTTTCAATGGTGAAAGTTCACTATTTCTTATTAATATCCGTGAATTAAGAAAAACAGAATCAGAGATCAAAAAGTTAGAACTGCAAAAGAAAAATCAGACTATGCTCATAAAATTGAAGGCCGCTGCAGGATTGTATGGACAATAAATGAGGAGGCAACGTTCATATGAAAAAAGATTTACCTAAAAGTACGGATTCCTTTATAAAATCTGTTCATTGATAACACATGCGGAAAACTGATACAAGAGATGAAAACAAAGAATAATGAGACCCATTGATCTCTGTAATCTGAAAATAAATTCTTTTGAAAAAAATATATCATTAACGCAAATAACATAAATGCACCACATGTAAACGGTAATGCCTTTATGAAAAGAGAACGATTATTGATTTTCATACCCTGTTTTAAATGAGACCATCCATTGATACTGTGTTGACCTATGAAATACAATCCAAAACACGTTATCAAAGGCAATTGAATTCCTATGATAAGCACCAGTATGCTCATCAGCATTTTTCCGCTGCGTTCAAAAACCGCCCATGTAAAGGCGAAGCCACCAATCATCAGTGCAACAAATTTTCCTTCAGCCTCAGTTACAGACAATTGCCACGCATGCATATTATCTAAAATATTGTTTGTTTCGTTTACATGACCCAGAAGAATTATACTTAAAATGATACATCCTAAAGCCAATGTGCCGAAAATATTTTTCATTTTTAACTGCCATTCCCTCATATCCGTTTCCCCAAAATGCCAGGCAGAATATGCAAGGAAAAACAACAGGGCAATATTTGGAGAAATAAGCCACAACATTAAATTGAGGGATGCCAAAGCCAGGTATTTAAAAACAAATACGGGTTTGATACCACCTTTAAAATTATCGGTCTCTATCAGATGATCGACTGCACCGTGCGGTATACCTACTACAAACAATCCTGCAGCAAAATAAATTATTTGTAGATATTGTAATCCACCCAGCCAAAGCCGGTCTGTTATTAAAAAGAAAAAAGACACCAGCAATAATAAAACAGGTTTAATGAACCCCTTGAATTGTGATAACAACAAATACCTGAGTGCCTGAAGAAATGGTTTGAAAGGTAATGATAAAAACAACTTCAGATCTTCCTGCAAAGTTGTTTTTTCATCTAAAAACTTCAATACTTTTTTTATGTCATTTTTTTTAAATAAAGACTGAAAGATCAACTTTCCTTTTAATGGTTGATTATTAAGGATCATTAATAACAAACGATCATAAAAGCGAAAACGCAGAGATACAGGAATGGTAGCTGGCTGTGAATTTTGCAACAAAGCCTCAGCTGTTTTTTCTGCATGATTGAACATATTTTTGAATGCATAACCTGTACTTGGTTTTATGGCTCCGGCTCTTCCGCCCAATGCCGTTACATGTGGAATTTTGCAAGGAACAATTTTGAATGTACTCATCGGGATACAGCCTGCTTCAACCGCTTCAATTTTATACTTACCAAATCTTTCACTGATATAATCATCAAGAATCGGTTCTGCTTCTTTTTGATTGATTGTTTTTTTTCCGAACCTTGTTAATTCAACCAATGCAGTATGCGTGCTCAGAGGTAATACATACATGAATTGTGTATAATCTTGCTGATCCACATTAAAATCCATTAAATCGACGCAATTGATATCGGGTATAGGCGTATCCGATTTGATTACATACCCTAAAAAAGATTGTAATAAATGCACATCATGTTTTTCAGGTGCATGATATTCAGGCGGACGGCTATCAAATACCCATGATGCATTCCATGTACCATCATCTGTTTTTACAGAAACACCATTTACAGTGGCTTCCAAAAACAGCACATTACCCTGTAATCTAATAACATTATGATCTATAGAAATACGCCTGAGCTCATTATATACATTGAGGCCGGGGATATGAAAATATTTTTGGGGAAATAATAATTCTGCGTGATGCTGATTCACATTTATTTCATCCCATTGCTGGCTGACGAGATGCTTACATTGGTCAACGATATGTTCATGTTGATCTGACCAAAAGCAATAAGTTTTATCATTCTTTTGTTTGTTATCCGGATCAATAATTAGTACAACTTTATCTTTCAACAGTCCTCGTTTTTCCATGCTCATCAGCATCAGCGTGGAAGAAGCTCCTGCACCGGCAAACAGATAATCAACCGTTGTGAAAGTATTTGACATGATGAAGTTGTTTTGTTACGGGATGCGGGATTCGGGCTGAAAAATAACCGCTATCTGCGCGCTCGAATCCTGAAAACAAAAGAGGGGTTCTCCTGCTTAAAGAAGAACCCCTGTCATATGAAAAACAGACTAGTCTTCGTTTCTGCTCAGCGCATATATCACTAAACCAAAACCGATTTTATTGATAGCATCTGCAATGTTGTAAACAATATCCATAGCATGTGTTGCTGCAGCAGGATCCGATACTAATTGTATACCGAACAAGCCGCCTGGTGTACCAAGAATATAACCTAAAGGATAGATAGCCCAACCCACCAATACAAACCATGCAAGTATCCTTGTTGCCTTTGCCACCTGAGGCCCTGCTGTTTGAGCTAATTTAGAAACCTCACCAAACCAAACGAGGTAAGCGATGTAGAAATATGCAGCTCCTGATACAACACCCCACAGAACACTATTGTCTCTGTCCAGTGTTTCACCAATATAGCCTGTTACCAGCATTACCAGAGAAGCAAAGATTAATTTCCAGAGCAAACCAATTTTCGCACCTGCCTTTTTAGTGATCAGATAAAATTCAACGCACATCAGAGGCACTGTGAGGATCCAGTCTACATACCTGAAAAACGTTGGTGAATCTCCTGTTTCCAGGTTATATCCACGCATGTAATAATAATGGACGGCGGCAATAAAAGTGATGAGACCGGATACTAAAACAGATGTCCGCCATTTTTTAGATGTGTTGTTCAATTCAAAAAAGAAAAAAACAGATGCGGCCATCATGGCCATTGTTCCGATGAAAAACGTAAACGCAACATAGTTGTCGCTTGCAATTTTTAAATGTTCCATGTATTAAGGTTTTTAGTTTGGTCCTACTCTTAAGGATTTTCGGTTACTCCCTATTTCTTAAATAGTTTCAATGTTTTACGTACACATTAACAGCGATTTATAATATTTGTTTAGCTGTTTAACTAAAACCTTAAACAAGGTATAAATGGTTAATAAAAATGAAGATTTTAAGCAATTCCGAAGGTTTTGAGTTAAGAATTGCCGATGGAAAGGTGAGAAAGCTGTATACTTTTAAAACAAAAAAAATAATACGGAATTTTCGGGTGGGCAGGCATCAAAAAATGCTGCAAGCAATTGTTGAATGATTTAGAGCTGGCAAAAAAAAAGCGTGTAAAATTACACGCTTCATTTTGATGCGGAGAGAGAGGGATTCGAACCCCCGGACCTGTAACAGTCAACGGTTTTCAAGACCGCCGCATTCGACCGCTCTGCCATCTCTCTGTTTCCGGTTTATTTCTATTCCGAGTTTTCGGAAGGAACTGCAAATATAACACAGAATTTCTGATTTAAAAATTAAGATACGGTAAAAAGTAAGTTATCGTGCCACGAAAATCGTGGCACGAGCGGCACGGGCATAAAAAAACCACGCAATATGCGTGGTGCTCTGTT
>JANNZE010000247.1:0-5495 GCA_031410455.1 Chitinophagaceae bacterium
GCTGCCTGAGCTCCGCTCAATGTGCTGGTTGATGTCACCGCTTTACCAGTTCCCACTGTTACAGAGGCAAAAGTTCCAGTGCCTGATAATGTAACCACATCTGATCCCTGAACTCCTGTTAATGTACCGGTAATGGTAGCTACATTTGTTTTGTCATACACTTTATTCTGAGCTGTAGCCCCAGAGATAGTTAATGCTCTTCCTGTTATATTAGCGGTTAAACCTGTTGGTTGTGTCAACATATAATTAGCTCCCTGGGCTCCGCTTAAAGTAGAAGTAGAAGTTACGGCAATGCCGGTTCCTACGTTTACAGAAGCAAAAGTTCCTGTACCATTGAATGTAACGGCATCCGTTGCAATAACACCATTTAGTGCTGCCGTTATCGTAGCAGCATTTGTACCATCATAAGTTTTACTTTGAGCAACGGCACTGGAAACGGTAAGTGTTTTAGCTGTAATATCTGCAGATAACCCAGTTGGTTGTACAACAACATAATTAGAAGCATTTGTTCCACCCAGTATACAATTTGCATTAACAGGTATTCCGCTTGCGGCATTTACATTTGTAAATATTCCTGTACTGGTCAATGTTACAATATCTGAACCGACCACGCCGGATAATGTACCTGTGATGTTCGCTGCATTTGTACCATCGTATATTTTAGGCTGTGCCATTGCATTTAAAATGACAAGTGCTTTTTTTGTAACTATAGCATTACAACTTACAGGAATGTCAGTAATAGTACCACAACTGATGGTAATATTTTCACCGGTATAGGAACCTGCATTTTTCCCTGTTTTTAATCTTACCCAAACAGTTGATGGCAACAGTGTACCTGCCACAGCATTCAAATAAGCAACTGATCCGAATCCGGAAGTTGATGAAGTAGTGGACACTTCAAAATTAGCAGAACCGTTAATTGTTATGCTATTCGATGAAAGTCCGCTACCATTCACCTGTAAACTTTGAGCTACCGATGATGCAGCACCATATATATATCCAAGAGAATTTAAAGAAGTTGTTGGTGAACCCAGTACGGATCCCGTGAAGTTAAAATCATTCACAGACCAGTTACGCCCTGAACCGTTACCGGCCTTCCAGCCATATAATCTGTAGCTGGTGATTCCTGAAATGGATACATGACCAATATTGATGGTTGTACCCGTAGCGTTCGGCACTCCTAAATTGGCAGCAAAATTATTACCGTTCGCATTGCTTCTGAAGGCGAATAAAGTGGGAGATTTATTAACTTCTGTTGCAGTATAACTGAAAGTTGACAACGCTATTTTGTAGCCGGTTATGGGTGTTATCGAAAATTCAAAATAAGCATTTACATCCATGCTGGATGCATTAGGCCAGTTGGCAGTGGAATAGTTGTTGGTACTATTCAATCCTGTTAAGGTTGTACCTCTTCCTATACCCGAAACTGTTATATTAGCATGAACAACATCTCCGCTTGTATATGGATTCAACTGCCCTGCATTGGTACCGGTTATGGAATTACTCCATATTGATACCTGTGCATTTACACTAAATGCGTTTAAAAAGGAACATACAGTTGTAATAACTATAAAAAAGAATAACTTTTTCAAATCTGCTTTCATGATGATGATTCATTTACCACATATAACTATATGCAATATCAAATGATAACTCAAAAAAATTTCGCTGCGCAATACGCAGACGGAAAACAGATGTTTTTAGAGGTTGAGCAGGTGAGTGGTGTAGAGTACCGTAATCACGTTTATAAGGTTATAGAAACGAATGGTCAGCTACAGGTTGATCTATAAACGCTGATGAAGCAATTTTATTATTGAATTTTAAAAAATATTTACCTTCAGAACAGGTATGAATTTAAATAAAAATGCCTGGCACTTTTTCAGGACAGGGATTATAGTATTTGAAAATGAAGATTTATATTTTATGTTCCCGGTGTTGAATTTCCGCTGATTTTTTACAGGTTCAATAACCTATGATCGTTACCCCCTTTTTCCACCCGGGTATTTAGTGAAGCGCAGGTTTAAGAAGAGCTGCCGGGATTTGGATACACCGAAATCTTGAACGGTGCAGAGTTGTTGAACGGTTGAGCAGATTTTCTATCATTGAACATTTAAAGATCTATTTAAAATGAGCATGAGCTCAAACATAGAACTTTCATTAGAAAAGATAAAATTTCATGTGTTGCTGCAGAACAATGATAATTCCTGTAAAAGCGCTGCTTTATAAGAAACTACAAAACCATCTGTTTTAGCAAGCGCTGCATTGTATCCTGCATATTATTACATAATCCGGGATGAACAGAAGATGTTTGAATGATGGTGCTGCGTTTTGCCGTGAGCCAGCGAAAACGGGAAGGTACATCCAATGAAGCAATTGGCCCCCCCGCAGAATCACCGAGAGCAATTTTTTCAAAAGCAGAAAGATGTTTACGGATATCATGTATATCTGTTTCGGGGAAAAGTGCGTCACATTTCTTTTCATCCAAAAGAATGGATGTGTTTAAAAAATTTTCTTTCTTACAGAAAAGGATAATTCCTGCATTAAAAAATTCTTCCCTTTCCACCCGCGGAACAATTCTGATCACCGCATACTCAAATAGATGTTCCTGCATTTCGAATTTCATTTACAAATGTTGCGGAATGATGTAACCTGTTTATTAAAAATTGTGAATAAGCGTTTTTGACTTTGATTTTATCCGGTTCATTTTCAAGCCATTCATCAGGTATCAAAGAAACAATTTTATTAATGATTTCTTCATTGAAAACATTTTTGAAAAAAGCATCTGCTTCGGAAATTTTTGTAGCCAGGGGCAGTAGTACATGATCTTTCACCTGGGCAAAGGCTTCATTGAATTTTTTCTGCCATCCCTCACCTGCATGATGAAAATAAAGACAGGCACCGTGATCGATCAGCCATAATTCATTATGCCAGTTCAGCATATTCGTATTTCTGGCCGTACGGTCAACATTGGCCAAATAAGCATCCAGCCAAACTATTTTAGAAGCCAATAAAGATCCGGGAGGTGTTACAGCGGGTTCATAGGTAATGGCACCTGATAAAAAATGAATGGCAAAGTTCAATCCTTTGCTGGCTTTTAAAAGATCCTGGATCTCTTCATCAGGTTCCGTTCTTCCAAAAGCTTCATCCAAATGTGCAAAAACAATTTCAGGTATCCTCAATCCTGCTGCACGTGCCAGTTCCCCTCCTATCAGGTCTGCTATCAGCGCTTTGCTACCCTGCCCGGCGCCACGGAATTTTAAAACATACATAAATTCATCATCTGCTTCCGAGATGGCAGGCAGCGATCCGCCTTCCCTTAAAGGTGTTATATACCTGGTTACCTTAACTGTTCTGATCATTTTCAGTTTAAATAAAGTTGCAACATTAATTTTAAAACTGCGTCAATACGCCCTCGTTTACAGGTTCCTGCTCCCGTTTTAAAAAGATTTCCACATGATTAAGGTACAACTATCCAAAATGTGGATACTAACCTTTTTATTTTTTTTATTGATCAGTACCTTTGCCCTATCATCAAGGATAAAGCCCTTCCCCATGGCAAAACAAACCGATACACAAATAACCGGCACTTTCGGCGATTATATTTACTACGAAAGAAATGGTAAGTTTTATAAAAGAGCTAAAGGAAATACCGGTCGCCAGGCAGACATAGCCAAAAAACAATCTGCACTGTTAGGAAAAGCTTCGGCAATTTCAGCCAAAATAAGAGCGGCGGTAAAACCCATAATTCCTGATCCTGCAAACAGAAGACTGATGTACCGGCTGAACAGAAGTTTACAACAATGGCTGAGATCTGAACAGCACCACACATCCGATCATATCAACTTTATAGGTGATCTGAACGGATTCTCTTTTTCCAGCGACAGTGAATCCAATGATTTTGGTGTAGCAATGCCTGTGATCAGAAAAGAGGATGATTATATTGCCATACAGGTTCCTTCATTCGATTCCCCAAATCCGATTCATCCGCTTCCATTTGACGGAAATATCCGCCTGGAAATAATTGCCACCTCTACCAATATAGATAATCCTGCAGAAACAACACATACAACCGAAACGCTTGCCTTTCCCTATTATGGAGATCCTGTTCCAGCAAGGGAATTGGCACTGAATATAAAAACACAAAAAGGATATCTTACTGTGGTGAGCCTTTCTGTAAATAATATAACGGCAGGTATTATCGGGGCATTGTATAATTAACAGAATTATACTGCCACATTAAAATCACGGAGTGCTTCATTCAGGCTTGTTTTAAGATCTGTGGATGCTTTTCTTTTTCCAATGATAAGGGCACAACTTACCTGGTATTCTCCCGCAGGGAATTTCTTTGTATAGCTTCCCGGTATCACAACACTTCTTTCCGGAACAATACCTTTCATTTCCAGCGGTTCAGCACCACTCACATCAATGATCTTCGTGGATTGCGTCAATACAACATTAGCTCCCAGAACTGCTTCCTTCTTCACTACCACACCTTCTACAACTATACTTCTGCTGCCTATAAAACAGCCGTCTTCTATAATAACCGGGGAAGCCTGCAAAGGCTCCAGCACACCACCGATTCCTACTCCACCACTGAGGTGAACATTTTTACCGATCTGGGCACAGCTACCAACCGTTGCCCAGGTATCCACCATTGTTCCTTCATCTACAAAAGCACCGATATTTACATAAGATGGCATCAGCACAACATTTTTCCCCAGGAATGCACCATACCGGGCCACCGCATGAGGAACCGCACGAACGCCCTGTGATTTATAATCTTTCTTAAGACTCATTTTATCATAGAACTCAAAAGGAGGAAGTATAAAAGTCTCCATCTGCTGTATACTGAAATACATCAGTATTGCCTGCTTCACCCATTCATTTACCTTCCAGCCATGTACACCATATGCTGCCGGTTCAGCTGTACGTAATGAGCCTTTATCCACCTGCTCTATCACCGCACGTACCGCCTTTGTATATTTCTCTTCTTTCAGTAATTCCCTGTTTATAAAAGCCTCATTTATTAATTGTTGCATGGCAGATATTTTTGCAAATGTACCTTACACACGTACAAATGCAATAGAACTTACCTTTGCATTTGTGAAAAAATTTTTAGTTATACAAACAGCATTTATCGGGGATGTGGTATTGAGTACTGCGGTACTGGAAAAACTGCACCAATGTTTCCCGGATGCTGAGATCAGTATGCTGGTTAGGAAAGGAAATGAATCTTTATTCGATGCGCATCCTTTTTTACACGAGGTATTGGTCTGGAATAAAAAAGAAAACAAACTGAAAAATCTTTTTATACTTCTGAAAGTTATCCGCAGAAACAATTATGAAAAAGCAGTAAGCATACCGGTGTTCATGTACCGCTGCAGATTGATCACTTTATCATAATTGTTTTGGGCGGGTAAATAAATCATTTATCCGCCCATTTTTATTTTATGACTTGCCTCACGACTCATACAAAAAAGGATGAAAGAATTATT
>JANNZE010000248.1:0-3207 GCA_031410455.1 Chitinophagaceae bacterium
ATTTTGTTATGGGCAGGATAGAAGTTATTGAATCGGTTGTTTTAAAAGAAAAGAGAACCTTTAACATTTACCTTCCTGAAGGTTATTCGTTGAAGGACACGATCGTATACCCGGTTGTTTATTTACTGGATGGTTCCGCTGATGAGGATTTTATACATGTTTCCGGTCTGTACCAGTATTATGCTTTTCCATGGATCAACGTGGTGCCCAAATCGATCGTGGTTGGAATAGCAACTATAGACAGGAAAAGAGATTTTACATTTCCATCTGATATCGCGGAAGAAAAGCAGAAACTCCCAACCTCAGGCCATTCCGATAAATTCATACAATTTATCAAAGAAGAATTACAGCCGTTCATTAATAAAAATTATAAAACTTCAATTGATAACACACTGATCGGGCAATCTCTGGGCGGACTGTTTGCGACACAGGTTTTATTGGAACATCCGGAATTATTCAACAGGTACATCATTATCAGTCCGAGTATATGGTGGAATGATGGATCTGTTCTGAAAACACCTTTAGAGAAAGTTGAAAAGAAAATATTGCCCGGCACAATGGTTTATATAGGTTTCGGAAAAGAAGGTCTGGCTCCATCAACTATTCCGCATGTGATGGAAATAGATGCCCATCTGTTAGAAGCGTATCTGAAAAAATTCAAGGTTGCGGGTATGAAAGTTTACCTCGATTATCTTCCGAATGAAAACCATGCTACCATCTTTCACCAGGCGATCATGAATGCTTTTAAAATGGTGTATAAACAAAATAAGGATTAAGAATTCTGAATTTATTATTTGAATTCTGAATGAAAATTACAAGTGTATAGTAAACAACAAATATTAATACCTTATTAAAAATCTCAAACTTTCAATTTAATCGCTGGCTGAATGTTACTCAGAAGCTTTTTCAATCGCATCTAAAACATTGTCTGGGTGCACATCTTTTGACAATTCCTTAATCTCTTCATCAGGTACTTCGATATCTAATTTTTTTGCAACCGCTGTTATTAATTTTAAAATTCTTGTTACTTCATGTTCTGTTAATAAACTAATTTGAAGATCTAATTCGGCCCATTTATCAGCTTGAATATTTATTTGCTTTTGCCCAATTAGCACAAAAGTTGTCAGGAAAATTGCTTCTACTGCAGCAAAAGTTGCTAAGAATATAAAATTTGGATCAAAGGGTTTTAAAAATAAGTTTCCGGTATTCCATAAAATCCACAATCCAAAAATAAAAGTATGTATAACAACAGAAAGTAAACTTGAAGCAAATCTTGATATTTCATCAACAACCTTTTCTTTGACACTTCTTTTTCTTTTATCTTCTTTTTTGCGATTAATTAAGGCACTGACATTTCTTTCAATAATATTTTCATCACGAGCATTTCTGCCTGAGTTATCATTTGACATTTCTTTTCTGATATATAGGGATAATATTATGCCAAATGTGGATATGAATCTATAATTTGAAAAATTCAGCCAATATGCATGCAGTTAATGGCAGGCTCTATTGTTTAAATGGTTTTGGGACATTTGTTTTGTATTTATCTGCTTTTTAAAATTCAGGAAATTACTATTAACCATTGCAGATAATCTTAAGAACGCAGAACTTTTGTCATATTTCTGCGATTTGGTAAAAGAGCCAGAAAGGTTGTCGTTACAAAGTGTGATGACAGAATTATTGTTTGATTTCAAAACTGGAGAGATTTTCTGATATATGTACAAGAAGTTTATTTTCTTTCAAAAAATCGATGTTTGATTTGCTTGCAGAATTAATTGGAAAAGATTGCACAATTTTTAAAATTAAATACTGATATTTTCAACTTTTTGAGTATATGTTAAAGGGTACGAGTTAGTTATAAATAAATGATTAACTTAAGTGCTGTAAAATAAGCAGGAAAATATTTGGCGTTCACTTACTTTATATAATTCATTGAAACATACACTGATCCATATCGTTTTGCTTTTGATCAATATGGTTGGATATGCCCAAAAAAATATTATTTCTTCAGAATCTTTGTTTTCATTAAAAGGACGTATTCTACCCAAGGCTGCAGATACTATTCTGGTTAATAAAGCTTTTATTTACAACGGAGGTGGATATATGATGTCACCAACCGACGCATATCCCGGAACTATTTTTAAAATCGGGTATTGGAATGACCGGAAGAATACTTACCGCATTTTTATAAGATCATATCTTGTTGAAAGTGTTAGAACAGATAGCATTACAGATATTTTACAAATCCCCCAATCGGAATTAACCGGACATACAGTTATTGAACAAACATGTTATGCAAATACGTGGGATGAAGAGATCATTGCCATAATTAAAGACGACAAAAAACAGCCTGAATATTTTTATAACATTAAAAGAGCATGGAGAGCAAACAGAAAAACGGGTTTGTTTGAGAAGTTGAAAAAAAGTAAAGTAAAAAAATGTGGTAATGAATCGTATGGTATTTAGTGAATTATTGACAATAAAAGCTGCGTACGGTATATTCCATTAATTTGGGTTACATTGTTAATGGAGATATTTTTTCTTCATTTAAAACAGCAATGAAATGCAAATTGTTGGGCCTCCATTACAATTGGATTAGATTTCAACATCAACATTGATATATGTATTATGATGTGGTATCTGCATTCTAAGGCCTCAGATGCATATTTTATTATCACCGGAGTATAAACCTGCTTATTGACATGCGTCATTTCAAAAAATAAAACCAGGATATTGAACATTCCTTTTGAACCTGTAATTTTTGGAATAAAGATTAACGTACATTTTATATTGGAATACCTGGCTTTTTTTATTGCATTCCAGTATTACAGGCGATTGCGTAAAGTATCTGATGATACTATCTCAGCAAGTAACAGGCTTTCGATCATCCTGGGTGCCATTGCAGGGGCTTTTATTGGTTCAAGACTTATAGGATACATGGAAAATCCGGTATTAAATTTTAATTGCGATGGAATGCTGCAGATACTTAATACAAAATCAATAATGGGTGGACTTTTTGGTGGTTTGACAGGAGTGGAACTATCCAAAAAAATTATACATGAAAAACAATCCTCTGGCGACCTGTTTGCCTTCCCAATCATTATCGGAATTATCATTGGAAGATTAGGTTGTTTTTTAAGCGGAATCAAAGAATTTACTTATGGCGAAGAAACAAATATTTTTACAGGAATGAATTTGGGCGACGGG
>JANNZE010000249.1:0-5283 GCA_031410455.1 Chitinophagaceae bacterium
GGAACCACGTATGTCCGAATTCATGATCGGTAACGCCCCAAAGATCTTCATTCACAGAGGAGGAGCCACAAAATACAATACCCGGATATTCCATACCGCCAACATTGGAAGCTACGTTCACTGCAACAGGATAAGGATACACAAACCATCTTTTACTGTAATTTTCTAAACTTGTTTTAATATATTCTGATGATCTTGCCCATGCATTTTTTCCTGCACTTTCCACCGGATACACACTCATGGCAAGAGCAGTTTTACCATCCGGAAGATCTATCTTTGCAGCATCCCATAAAAATGCTTTTGATGCAGCCCACGACACATCCCTTGCATTGTTCAGTTTAAATTTCCACGTACGTTCTGGAGATGCATCTGCCATCGTTTTTTTAAGATCAGATTCGCTTCTGATCATCACCGTTTTATCACTTTTCCTGGCATTATTCAGTCTTTCATTTTCTTTGGCCGATAAAACTTCATTCGCATTTTGTAATTCACCTCCCGCAACAACGAGCATGCTGGAAGGTGCAGTGATGCTGAAATCAAAATCACCGTATTCAAGATAGAACTCTCCTGCTCCTAAATACGGCAATGTATTCCATCCTTCCACATCATCATAAACACACATTCTTGGATACCATTGTGCTACAGAATATATTTTACCATTTTTAGTTTTTAAAATACCGCAACGATCAGCACCATATTCAGGCAGCGCAAATGAATATTCTATTTTTATGGTAGCCACATCCCCACCCGGTTTAACAGGTTGAGCCAGGCGGATCTGCATCCTGGTATCATCAATAATATAATCCACTTTATTTCCATTCAGCTGAACATTTTTTATGTTATAACCTCCGTTAAAATCAGAATTCGGATCTCCATACCTGCTTCTGCTGTCTAATGGCAATTTGGCCATGCCTTTACTATTTTTGGAAAATAAATTCTGATCCAGTTGCAGCCATAAAAATGGCAGAGCATGAGGACTGTTATTTTTATAACTGATCACCACTGTTCCGGAAATGGTATTGGCTACATCATTAAATAAAACATCAATCTTATAATCCGCTTTATTCTGCCAATAATCAACATTAGGTTCACCACTTGCAGATCTCGAAATGGTTCCTGTTGCATTGTAAAACATTGGAGAAAATAAATGATGGGGATCGTATGTTGTAGATACCGGTGCTTCCTGTGCAAATGAAGATAAAGCGATCAGGAGCAGAGAAATAAAGTTGATTTTTTTCATCGTTGATTTTTCTAATAAAAACTAATCCCACTTTTTCAGAAGTGCAGCTGCCTCTGATTTTATACGTGGATCATCTTCTGTGGAAACAGGTAAATTTAGAATAACTTTTAATGAAGCAATGGCTTTTTTGTCTTCATCATTTTTACGATAGGCTTTGGCCAGTTCCAGGTGATTCAGTAAAAAATTATAACTGAGCGACCTGGCTTTTTCATAAGCAGCGATGGCGTTTTTCATAGAAGCAGATGGTAAACCGCCATAAAAAACTTTCGTTGCAGCCCTTTCCACCATCGATAAATTACTTACTTCATAATTCCATTTCCCGATTATATGCCAGGCTTTAAAATTATTGGGATTGATCGACAAGGCTTTTTCAGCGTGCATTTTTATTTCCTTTGCACCAGCAATTTTTTCTTTCCCGCCTTTTAATAAACTCACTCTTCCCAGTGCAATGGCCATAGCAACATGTGCTTCATCTGATCCTGAATTGAATTGCAAAGCCTGTTTGGCATATCCTACAGCAGCTTTATAATAAGCATCCCGCATATTTTCATCTTTTTCACGGTTGCCTATCCTGCTGCACAATTCACTGCACTTACTCAATACATATGATTGTCCGGGGAATTTTTTATTGATGATCTTGAACTGATCGAAAGCGGCTTTTTCATTAGGCAGATGTTCCACCTTTTCTGCCTCCCGTATCATGAAATTCACATCCTGAGCAGGTACATTCAATGAAATCTGACAAAAAAATAAAAAATAAAAAAGGAAACGCATTAAATAAATTCTTTACTGAAACTGATACCGAGGTTTCCAATAAAGTTAACTAACGGAGGATTCATCTTATAGATTGTGATGTTAATTTTTTTTACTTTTTTATCTGCTTCATATATCGCATCTGCAATATCCATGGCCAGGGTTTCCAGTAAAGGATACGGTTGCTGCATGTGTTTTTTAATGATCCCGTACACCTCTATATAATTGATCGTTTCCTCCAGCTTAGAGATACGTTTTAACGGTTCAAAATCAACGGAAGCATCTACCATAAAAGTTCCACCTGTTACAGATTCTTCTGCATACATACCGTGATATGCATAAAACGAACAATTTTTCAGGTGGATGGTGATCATTAAAATAATCCTTTAGCACTTAAATATCTTTCTGCATCCAGTGCAGCCATACATCCGCTTCCAGCAGCCGTAACTGCCTGGCGATATATTTTATCCTGTACATCTCCTGCAGCAAATACACCTTCGATATTGGTTTTAGAAGTCCCGGGTGTGGTGAGCAGATATCCGGCCTCGTCCATATCCAGCCAGCCTTTAAAAATTACACTGTTGGGCTCATGACCGATGGCCACAAAAAAAGCGCTGATGGCAATTTCTTTTTTCTCTTTGGTAACATTGTTAAAGATGCGTACACCTTCCACTTTTGTATCACCCAGGATTTCATCTGTTTCAGAATTCCAGTAAACTTCTATATTGGAAGTTGCCAGCACTCTGTCCTGCATGATTTTACTGGCTCGCATGGCATCTTTACGTATGAGCATATGAACTTTGCTGCAGATCTTTGAAAGATATAAGGCTTCTTCTGCTGCTGTATCTCCCGCGCCTACTATCGCTACTTCTTTTCCTTTAAAAAAGAATCCATCACAAACAGCGCACGCACTTACACCATAACCATTCAAACGCTTTTCACTTTCTATACCAAGCCATTTTGCAGACGCACCTGTAGAGATGATCACCGCATCGGCAGCTATCCACTTCTCTTCATCAATCTCCACCTCAAAAGGTTGTTTTGAAAAATCTACGTTGGTCGCTAAACCATAACGTATATCAGTTCCCATCCTGGCAGCCTGTTTTTCAAAATGCTCCATCATTTCCGGTCCCTGAATACCATCCGGATAACCGGGATAATTTTCTACTTCTGTTGTTATTGTTAATTGACCGCCCGGCTGAATTCCCTGGTACAATACCGGTTTCATGTTTGCCCTAGCTGCATAAATTGCGGCAGTGTAACCCGCTGGTCCTGATCCGATGATCAGGCAATGTACTTTCTCCGATATCTTTTTCTCCATTTGTAAATTTGCTGTTTAATCTGCGATTACGGTTCTGTACCAGGATGCGTAACCGCAAAAAACGCCTAAGGCACCATTGCTGATATTTCCCAATACGGTATTTGGCTGAGCGAAAGGATTTCCAACACTCTGAAATGCAAATTCCCACGTACTCCAGAATTTATAGGATGCACGATCGATATTACAGAATTTCAAAGTGATGGTATCACCTCTTGCATAAAAATTATTGTCTCTTGCTGGTGGATTATTTTTATCCACTCCCTGCGGTAACTGCACATCATAAGTAATTCCGTCAATTACCTGGTCGTCGTATACTGAATTTTCTCCAGGTAAAAATCCGGCGCTGTTGGTCTTGGTAAAATAACGAACATAATTTCCGAGACCTATAGGATCTGTGGCCTTGATGAACATCACTCTTTTATTGGTGTCTTCATTGAAAGGTGCCGGTTTAAAATATATAGAGTCCGGTGCTACTGCCAATGAAGGAATAGTAGTAAACGACGTATATTCTTTTCCTTCGTTAACAATCCTTAACAGATAATTTTTATTGTATTCGCCTGTAAATGCGGTACTTAAAGAGGAAGAATCTATTCCGTAATAATATGCGTTAAATCCCGGCGCCAGTGCAATCTGGTATTCTTTCAAACGATGGGTGTTCGATCCGTTAGACATATACACCTCTGCATTTCTTACAAAAGCATTGGCAATAATTGCCGGATCGAAATTTCCGAAAAATGAAAAACTTTTAGTCAGTATCACCACCGGCGTTTTGCCGCTTTCGATCTGCGCATCTACCACTAAAGCATCCGGCGTTTCCTGTAATTTAAAATTGATATTTTTTTCACAGGATACCAGCCATAACGCCAACAGTAAAAGAAATGCTTTGTACATAAAATGTAAAATTATGGAATATAAAGAAAAGAGCAGCCTGTGTAAGCTGCTCTTCGTTATAATCAGGATAATATGTTAATATACAACTATCCTGGCTGTTTTGTTCACCATCCCTGACCGGAGATGGATAAAATACACTCCTTTTGCCAAACCTGAGAGATTGAGCTGTAATGGAGATGTATATCCGGGTGATAATCTTAACTGTGACACCACCTGGCCGTTTTCTCCGGAAATATTAATGACTGTCTGGTAATTCCTGATCGTTTCAGAAATCTGAATAGTTACCGGTCCATTTGTTGGATTCGGATAACAGTTCATCAGATCAATATCCTGTTGTTCAAATTGAAGAACACGGGAAGGTGTATAACGGAAACGATTATCTGCATCCACCATTTTCAGGCGGTAGTAATTAAATCCGCGTGCAGGCTGATGATCTGTAAAGTTATAATTTGAAATAAACAGACTGTTTCCTGCGGCCGCCACTCTGCCTACCGGCGAAAAATGGATGGCATCTGTACTTCGTTCCACAATAAACCAGGCACTGTTTGCTTCTGAAGATGTTTGCCAGGTAAGTAAAGAACTGTTTCCATTCTGTTTGCGTGCTTCAAAATTTACCAGGTTCACCGGCAACGGTCCCGAAGGACGGTATGTGGACGACCATCCATCTCCTTCTCCGCCGTTGAATATATTATTTCCCGGCTGCAGGAAAATGGTGTTATTCCATCCGTCGCCATTTCCACCGTTGAAAACATTGTTTCCTGCCTGGAGAAAATTAACAGAACTCCAGCCATCTGCAATTCCTCCATTGAAAATATTATTCCCAGCCTGTACATAATTTACAGAAGACCACCCATCTGCATTACCGCCGGCGAATATATTGGATGATGATTGCTGAAAGCTAACAGAAGCCCAGCCATCCGCATTTCCGCCTGTAAAAATATTAATGCCGGATTGCGTAAATGAACTTTTATTCCAGCCACTTCCATTTCCGCCGGTAAAAATGTTATTGGATGATTGCGCAAACGTATTGCGTTCCCAGCCATCACCATTTCCCCCATTGAAAATAGCATTGTTTTGC
>JANNZE010000250.1:0-2380 GCA_031410455.1 Chitinophagaceae bacterium
GAAGTGATTTGCTACATCCGCGGTGAAGGCCATAATTTACAAGAACACTCAGTTGTTCTTGTTCACGGCGGCCGTGTAAAAGACTTACCAGGGGTTCGTTATCGTATCGTTCGTGGTGCTTTGGATACCCAAGGCGTTAAAGACCGTAAACAATCGCGCTCACATTACGGCGCGAAGAAACCTAAATAATTTATTTGATCCTTATTTGGTTTTATCGTTAACAGCTTTGTTTACTTCTTGTGATCAGAAAGAAACAAAAGCAAAAGAGGAAAGAATAGAAACTACTCAGGGAGCATCGATGGATGTTGCTACTGCAAAAATGGAATCCAATGCTATTGCAGTAACCCCGGAAGCGGTTCCAAAGGATATAAAACTGAGTTTTGATAAAAAATATCCAGCTATCAAAAAAGCAGAATGGTCAAGGTATACTCCTTCTGAAGAAGATGACATGGACAGAAATACAGATTATTATTTTGTGAGGTTCAATAATAACGGAGAAGATTATATAGACTGGTATAATACACGTGGCGAATGGGTAAAAACATCTACAACTTTAAAGCTGGATGCAAAACTTCCCGAACCCGTAAGCAATTATATCATGGATAATTATGAAGGATATACCGTGGAGGAAATCAATAAAGAAAATGATAAGGACATGGATATGTATGAAGTGAAACTGAATAAAGGAGATAAAAAAGTTAAGTTCAAAATTCTTCCCGACGGACAGATATTCAAGAAGAAGTCTAAATAATATTTTTTTGATTAATTGCTAATGGCTGTTGAAATAACAGCCTTTTTTTATGCCTGCTTTTTCTGCAGAGGGTATTTTCTGATGGGAAAATCATCAGGATTACTGTTGAAAAGATGTGTTTCTCACATACAGATATCTGTTACCTTTGCGCTCTTAAAAGAATCGCATGAAAGAAGTATATATCTTATCTGCCGTAAGAACGCCTATCGGCAGTTTTGGAGGAACCCTTAAAGATTTCAGTGCCACACAATTGGGCGCTATTGCTATAAAAGGTGCTTTGGAAAAAGCCGGTGTGGATCCATCGGCCGTAAATGATGTGTTGATGGGCTGTGTGATACAAGCCAACCTTGGTCAGGCACCTGCACGGCAGGCGGCAAAGTTCGCCGGTTTACCCAATGAAGTGAATTGTACAACCGTAAATAAAGTATGTGCCAGTGGAATGAAGGCGATCGCACAGGGAGCACAAACCATCATGCTCGGCGACGCAGATATCGTGGTAGCGGGTGGTATGGAAAGTATGAGCAATGTTCCTTTCTATATTAAAAATATGCGTTGGGGTAATAAATATGGCAATACAGAACTGATCGATGGCCTGGCCAAAGACGGTCTTACAGATGTTTATGATGGAAAAGCTATGGGCAATGCAGCAGAATTGTGTGCTTCCACTTGCGGCATCAGCCGTGAAGAACAAGATGCATTTGCCATTGAAAGTTACAAACGCAGCCAGGCTGCAGTAAACAGCGGTGCATTCGCCAATGAAATCGTACCGGTGGAAATTCCGCAGCGTAAAGGAGATCCGGTGCGTTTTGAAAAAGATGAAGAACCATTTAATGTAAAGTTTGATAAAATACCGGAACTGAAAGGTGCTTTCCAGAAAGACGGAACGGTTACGGCGGCCAACGCATCAACTATGAATGATGGTGCTGCAGCACTGGTACTCATCAGCAGAGAAAAGGCAGAGGCTTTGGGATTAACGCCGATCGCTAAAATTGTTTCTTATGCTGATGCAGAACAGGCTCCGGAATGGTTCACTACCACACCTTCGGTTGCTGTACCTAAAGCATTGGCAAAAGCGGGACTCACCATGGATGATATCGATTTTGTGGAACTGAACGAAGCCTTTTCGGTGGTAGGAATTGAAAATACCAATCGCCTGAAACTGGATCCTGCAAAAGTAAATGTACACGGCGGTGCGGTAAGTCTTGGCCATCCTTTAGGTTGCAGCGGTGCCAGAATCATTGTTACACTTATCAATGTTTTGAAATCAAAGAACGGAAAATATGGTGCGGCCGGGATTTGTAACGGCGGTGGTGGCGCAAGTGCCATGATTATTCAGAATATCTGATCAACGGCAGAAAGTATTTCCGGGAGCTACACAACTTTTGTTTGTATGCACCCGAACTAATAAATTTGCAGCCATTTAAAAAGTAAATATACATGCGACAAATTGCATTCAGAGAAGCCCTGAGAGAAGCTATGCAGGAAGAAATGCGCAAAGATGAACGTGTTTTCCTGATGGGAGAAGAAGTGGCTGAATACAATGGAGCTTATAAAGTAAGCCAGGGAATGCTGGATGAATTCGGCGAAAAAAGAGTGATCGATACACCGATTGCCGAATTGGGATTTACG
>JANNZE010000251.1:0-2159 GCA_031410455.1 Chitinophagaceae bacterium
TGATGAATTTTTCGTTGTACTCTTTTATATTCCTGGCGCCTGCTTCTTTCAACAGGTCGTAACGGTTATCCATTTCAATACAAAGCGCATTAAGGGTATGGACCACTTTTTTGGTATCGGTGATGATCGCATCTTCTTCACCCGGTAATTTGGCAAGGAAATGTTTTTCGATGGTGCGGTAAATGCTCAACTCCACTTTTTTAGGATCCACCAGCACAAATTTCAACTGGCTCGGGTGTTTTTTATACAGTAATGAAACCAGTATGGCATTCAAACCAACAGATTTACCCTGGCCTGTGGCTCCCGCCATCAGCAAATGCGGCATACTAGCCAGGTCCACAATGAAATTTTCATTATCGATCTTCTTTCCAATGGCAATAGGAAGTGAGAAGGCACTGGACTGAAATTTTTCAGAAGACAATAAGGTCTTCATGCTAACGATCGTTTTCCTGGCATTTGGTACTTCAATACCGATCGTTCCTTTTCCGGGTATTGGCGCAATAATACGGATACCTAAAGCGGCAAGGCTTAAGGCAATATCATCTTCCAGGTTTTTGATCCTGGAGATGCGGATACCCGCAGCAGGAATGATCTCATATAATGTTACCGTAGGGCCAACCGTAGCTGAAATTTTTTGTATCTGGATGTCGTAATTCTTGAGGGTGTTGATGATCTGGTTTTTGTTATTTTCCAGTTCGGCCGGATCTGATACAATCTTTTCACTTCCGTGATTTTCCAGCAGATCAAGCCCCGGGTATTTATAATCCCGGAGATCCAGGATCGGATCATACGGTTTCATATGCTGCACCTTATCAGCGGTGAGGGCTTTCTCCTCTGCGACCGGTTCCACCAGCTTTATTTCCAGTTCCACGCCAGCAGGTATAATGGCAGGGGCTTTTTTGGTAGTAGGTTCCTGCACCATTAATACCGGTCCAGCAGTTTCAACTTCCTCTTCGTCTTCTTCCATTTCGGCTTCTTCCTCTTCCTGTTCTTCTATTTCGTTTTTTTCAGTAAGTTCAAATTCATTTTCTTTTTTGGGTTCTTCTCTTTTAACCGGCACAAAAGCGCCGCCTTTTTTCAGTGTATTGCCCGCTGCAATAACCAACTCCTCCTTCTGTCCAGGTTCTTCCTCCACTTGTTCTGTAGTTAATGAAGATGCTTCACTCTTTTGTGGCAAACGAAAGGCTGGATTGAAACGCCAGATCACATAAGCCAGGAAACTCACCATGAGTATCCCGATGGTGCCGATCGATCCGATGGTGGTGAACAGGTAATTTCTCATGAGTTCCCCTGCAGCACCGCCCCATGGAAATTGCTGGCCGTGCATGATCACAGCCGCAGTTAGGCTCAACAACGGCAATGCCAGCACCAGGTATTTGATATTGCGAAGAATGGAAAAAACTTTTTTACCAAAGAATAAATTCACGCCTGTTACAAAAAAGAAAGTACATAAAAGGTAGGAAGCAATGCCGAATCCTTTGTAAATAAAGAAGTGAGACATATACGCCCCGAAAGTGCCCATCAGGTTGGAAGCAGGTGTATCTGCACCTATGAGCAGTTTATAGCCATCTTTCAGAACAAGACTCTGGTCTTCGTCCCATGTAAAAAGATACGATGTGAATGCTATGAAGAATAAAGCAGATGTTAATAATAATATACTTCCCGCAATTTTATGCGTGCGTTCATCTTTCAGCAGTTGTTTTACCTCAACCTGCTCCTCTTTTTCTTCTGTGAGAACCTCAGGGTCGGGTGCTTTGGATGTAGATTTTCGAGCCATTCAAACAAAGATAAAAAAACAAACAGTGCTACACGTTGCAACTGCAGAATGTTTTAACGAATTTTCATAAAGCGTATGAACATCAGTAACCAACCGGTGATGAGGCACAATCCGCCCACGGGTGTTACAGCACCAATCCATTTGTAATCAGGAGAAACAAAACCCATCAAAAAGGTAAGAATGTATAAAGATCCACTGAAGATGATGGTGCCTGAAATAAATAATCTGCCTGTCCATTTGAGTAAACTGCCCGGAAAATCTTTATATAAAATTGCTACCGCCAATAATGCGATGGCGTGGAAGAACTGGTAACGAACTCCTGTTTCAAAAACAGCAACAGCATGATCACTGATCTTATCTTTTAAAGCGTGTGCACCAAATG
>JANNZE010000252.1:0-2095 GCA_031410455.1 Chitinophagaceae bacterium
CGGGAAATAAGGGCCGGTTAAAATTAGCGTGTAGGTTCATTTAAGATTGACCTGTTTCTGAAGGTTGAATAATAACTTTTACTTTATCGATCCTGTTCTTATTTATCTCGAGCGGGATGAATGTAAAATCGCCTTTTACAAGTGTTGCATTCACTTGTGGAAATTCTCCTGCTATCTCCAGCACAAGCCCGGCAAGTGAATCACTGTCGCCACGAATGCTTTCAAAAGTATCAACAGGAAGACTCATGGCTTTACAAACGTCATTGATCATCGTTTTGCCTTCGAAAATATAATTATGATCATCTATTTTTTTGTTCACGCTTTGTTCGTCATCAAATTCATCTTCTATCTCACCGATCACTTCTTCCATGATGTCTTCGAGTGTAACAATACCCGACGTTCCTCCGAATTCATCTACCACTACTGCAAAGTGAATTCGTTTGTGACGGAATTCCTGTAACAGGTCTTCGATCAGTTTTTGTTCATGTACAAAATAGGGCTGGCGCAACAATACCTGCCAGTTATAATCATCCGGTTCAGATAAATGAGGCAGCACATCTTTGGTATGCAGCATACCGGTGATCTCGTCCAGGTTATTTCTGAAAACAGGAATACGGGAATAATGCAGGTCTTCAATTCTTTTAACCACTTCTCCGAATGAAGTTTCTATTTCCATTCCGCTTACATCCATTCGGGTGCGCATGATTTGCTTCACCGTAGTTCCTCCGAATTTGCGGATCCCTTTTAAAATCTGTTTTTCTTCAATGGTGGCTTCGTGTTCCGGCAGCAGGTCGATGGCATCATCAATATGGCTATTGTCCATCTTATTATTTTCCGGCGACATTTTTCTTTCTATGCGGTCTGTCAGTTTCACCATTCTTCTGCTCAGCCTGTAAAAAATGCTGTTGAATACTTCTATCATTAAGGAAGAAGTAGAGGCGAACCACACCCTGTGATGAGTTGCCCATACTTTTGGCAAAACCTCAGCAAATAAGATGAGGAAAAAAGTTACGCTGATCACTTTGATGAGGAATTGCGGCCAGAAGGTTAGTGTAGCAGGTAAAAACGTATCGAAGAGAATATTGGAAACGAGAATGATTCCGATGTTCACAAAACTATTGGTGATGAGCATTCCCGCCAGTAAAGTTTTGGGATGTTCCAGGAGATGTACGATCCTTCTGAAAGAAGGTTGTCTTTTGGTTTTTAAAACGTTGATGTCTTTACTGGATAAGGAGAAAAAAGCGACCTCGCTTCCCGCCACTAAAAATGAAATGATAAAAAGAATGATGGCTATAAAAAACAATACTGTTGTTGCTCCCGGTGTTATGGTTAAGAATTGAGCAGTTCCGGAAAAGATGACCGAATGATAGTCCACACAAATGATTTTAGTTAACAATCTGCATAAGCAGTTTTAAAAAGGCAGTTTTTCAACATCGTCACCATCGTGGTGCGGTGGCATATCTGCATGCGGTTCATTGGGATCAAAGCCGGTACCGTGTCCGCCTTCATTCCTTTTGTCGAGCATGATCAGGTTATCGCCCACGATTTCTGTTGCAAATTTTTTATTGCCTTCTTTATCTTCCCAGCTCCTGGTTTTAAGTCTTCCTTCTATATAAACAAGACTTCCGCGGTGAAGATATTTCTGTGCCAGCTCTGCGAGCCCGCGCCACAAAACTACCGTATGCCATTCTGTTTGAGAAATCAGTTTTCCGCTGCGGTCTTTATTTGTTTCGGTAGTGGCTAGAGAAAATTTTGCTACGGCTATATTTCCTTCCAGAAATTGTATGTCCGGATCCTTACCTAAATTTCCTATCAGCATCACCCTGTTTACACCTCTCATATGAACTTCTTTTGATGATTCTATAGCTTGTCCTTAAAGATACTAAAAAACTCAAAACATTTGTGCAGGCGGGGTTTTTCCCGTTTTGAGGGGTGGAAACAACCTTCTAGGTTACAACCTAGAAGGTTGATTCAATAAGTTCACCACCTGCTCCTGCAGCAATCTTGGAAAAGCCAGTTTGGAAATAGCTGAAAAAGATAAAGCCTGGTAATCTGCCAGATCCGGAAGTTTTTTACATTCAATATGTATGAAAAT
>JANNZE010000253.1:0-3246 GCA_031410455.1 Chitinophagaceae bacterium
CATATGCCAAGACTTGACCTTATGCTGTAAGCTTGTCAACGATCACCACCAAGAAATGGCCCGCAAGCGCAACCCCAAAGCCCTGCCCAAAGCGAAGCCCCGCGTGCCGCTTACCAAGGATCGCGTGCTGCGCGCTGCGATCGCCGTCGCAGACGAAACCGGGATCGAATCTGAATGTGGATTATCCTTTTAACCTGACCGGTATTTTATATTTTCCTAAAATCAAGCAGAGTTATGAGATCCAGAAAGATAAGATCCAGTTGTACAGCAACCAGGTTTTTGTTACAGATGAAGTAAAAGATATTGTACCGGAATTTTTAATGCTGCTGCACGGTGTGATCGACTCTCCTGACATTCCACTGAATGTGAGCAGAAGTTATTTGCAGGGTGATCCGAATGTAAGAAAGATCAATGCGCATATATCTAAAAAAGTAGGAGATAAACTGGAAGAGATATTCAATAACGAAAGAACTTCATTTGAAGAGAAGTGGGAAAGCCTGGGACTGTTTGTGAAATATGGAATGATGACCGATGATAAATTTCTGGATAAAGCCAATAAATTTTTCATCATGCAGGATACGTCGGGTAAATTTTATACAACCGATGAGTATAAAACTGTTACAGAAGCTTCGCAGAAAAATAAGGAAGGAAAGCACGTGATATTGTACACTACTAATCCGGTTCAGCAGGATGCATATATCCAGCAGGCCAATGCAAAAGGTTACCAGGTGATCAAAATGGAAACGCTTGTAGATGCAGCTTTCATCAACAGTATGGAAATGAAATGGGAGAATGTAATGTTTACGAGGGTTGATGCTGATATTGCAGATAACCTGATCGATAAATCTGAATCCAACGACAGCGTATTGTCGAAAGAGGAATCAGAGAAACTGCAGGAATTATTTAAAAAAGAGCAGGAAGGTTTACAACTGAACGTAGAAGTAAAGGGTTTATCAAAAGATGCACCACCGGTAACTGCCACACGTCCTGAACTGATGCGCCGTATGAAAGACATGGCAGCAGTAGGAGGAGGAATGGCAAGCTGGTATGCGAATATGCCTGATGAAGTGAATCTCACGATCAATGGCAATCATCCGATCTATAAAGAGATCCTTCATACTGATAATACAGAGAAGCAGCATAAGATGATACATAACCTGGCCGACCTTGCCTTATTATCTCAGGGATTGCTCACCGGAAACAATCTTACCGATTTTATTAAAAGAAGTGTGGAGCTGATGGAAAATTCGGCAATGGTTGCGGAATAAACAGCATTTAATGATTTGTAAGCCCGGTTATATGACCGGGCTTTTTAGTATGATACCTTCCAAATAGTGTAATTTTTTTGAGTGGTAAACCTGCGTGAATTTTGCATCCAGGAATAATTTCTTATGCAGCGGGTTGAAGTAAATTATGCTGATGATTCTTGGTTTGCGTCTTATCGATTCAGCTATGTTATTCACTACGCCGCTCATGATGATCTCATCAAATGGATTGAAAAGGAAAATGCAGTCCGCATCATCGGGGATCTCATAATAAAATGCGTCGTCATGAATGATCTTATAATGGATGCCGGGAATGATTGATTTTATATGTGCAAGATTTTTTTCTGCTGACCTGCATAATCCTGCATTAAAATCAATTCCTGATAATTTCCGAATGCCCATATTTGCAGCAACACATAACGTTCTTCCTTTTCCGCAACCGATATCCACAAGGTGGGCAGCTTTCATCTTCTGTAAAAATTCGTTCAGCAGTCCGTAGCTCGCAGGCATATATAAAGTGGCATGAGAGATATCTATCCCCTGCTTTTCCATGGAAGATAATTCGTCGGCACCAGTAGTGTTGATACCGTATTTTTTTTCTCCTTCAATTTCTTCTTTAATTAAATGATAAGCGATACGGAACGACCAGTTATGGGCAAGGAATAAAAAGTAACGGAAGTATTGAAAAGCTTTCATTAGTTATAAGTAGGTTCGGAAGAAGCCGGGCGTAAATCGAGTATTTTCAGTTGTATATTTTTATTCCCGTTCCATTCATTTTCATCGAGTGAAAATACAAGATCAAATGGTTCACCTGTTTCTAATATAGGAAAGAGGTGTTGCATATTAAAACCTATTCCTGAAAGGGTGATCCCGTTCTGGTGTGCCATCAGTTTGATATGTTTTTCTTTCAACAGCCTCGACTGCCCGGTGTTCAACACATTCCGCGTGATAAAAACGGGGCGCATATTTTCCGGGCCGAATGGTTCCATCTGACAGATGATATGGTATAATTTTTCATTGATCTCATCAAAATTCATTTCCGTATCAATGATGATCTCCGGCGTTAGTAATTTTTCATCAATGGTGGAAGAAACCACCTCATCAAACATTTTGGAAAAAGTTTCAACATTTTCGGGCAGCATGGTTAAGCCGGCCGCTGCAAAATGGCCTCCATATGCAACCAGCAGTTCCCTGCAGGCATAGATGGCTTCATATAAATTGAAACCTGCCACACTTCGTGCAGAACCTGCCACATAATCACCGCTTTTTGTAAGTACGATGGTGGGCCTGTAATGATGTTCTATTAAACGGGATGCAACAATTCCCACCACACCCTTATGCCAGTGTTCCCTGAACACCACAGAAGATTTCCGGTTGATATGGAATTCATCTGCTTCAATCAAGGCCAGTGCTTCTTCTGTGATCGATGAATCTGCTTCCTTTCGGTCACTGTTGTCTTCATGCAGCATCAGGGCAAATTCTTTTGCTTTTACCGGATCTTTTTCAATGAACATCTGAACAGCTTTTCTTGCGTCATCCATTCTGCCCGCAGCATTAACACGGGGTGCTATCACAAATACCACATTGCTGATGGTCATTTCTTTATCAATATTGGCCAGTTCCTTCAATGCTTTGATTCCGGGCGAAGGATCTGAATTGATTTTTTTCAGTCCATAATAAGCAAGGATCCTGTTCTCATCATTCATCGGAACAATATCTGCTGCAATGGCCGTTGCGATGAGGTCTATATTTTTAAAACATAAGTTTCCGTCAATGCCCAAACGTTGAGCAATCGCTGAGATGAATTTAAATCCCACACCACAGCCGCACAACTCTTTGAAAGGATATGGGCAGCCCGGTTGTTTGGCATTTAAAATTGCTGATGCTTTGGGTAATTCATTTCCGGGAAGATGATGGTCACATACAATGAAGTCGATACCTAACGTGGAAGCATAAGCGATCAGTTCTGTTGACTTGATGC
>JANNZE010000254.1:0-4081 GCA_031410455.1 Chitinophagaceae bacterium
CAACTGAGCTAATCCCCCATGGATGGCAAAATTATGTTTTTCAGTTAATAAACAGAAAGGAATGATATCATTTCTTAAAATAATTTACTGAAAATCAGCACGGATATAATCTTTTCCAAAAAAACCCGTTATTAGTATGTACCGTATATTATTTGATTACACAATGGATTTTTGTTTAGGCATGATAATGATGATATGGTAAGCAGCTAACTCCTTTTAATTTGAACAAAGAATTATCATAAACGTATGAAACGAAACATCGGAAGTGTAGACAGGGTCATCAGATTTTTTACTGCCGTAGCCATCGGTTTTTTATATTATACTGATACCGTAAAAGGAAATTTTTCTATTGCAGCCATCGCTGTTGCTGTATTTTTATTGCTTACCAGTTTATCCGGATTTTGTTTAATATATGCACTGCTAGGTATCAATACCTGCCCGAATTATAACCAGTCGGATGAATCCTGATTATAATTCTGTTACCTGTTCTTTATAAGCCGAGGTTTTGAAAAATCCAGAATCCTTTTTTGAAGTATAACCTCCATGTACATGTATACGATGTTTACAGAACCGGTAAAAAATACTTTCGAAAATTCCTGTACACCACGCGTATTCAGAATTAAGGCCTCTGTTTAAACGTCAATTACTTCAAATTTCTTGGGCGTAAGCGCAATATTCCCTTATGTTAGAATCATGAATGCTTTCATAACCTTTGATAATCATCAATTAGTTGGCAGGGAAATATTGGCAAGTTATCTCAAAGGATCTATCATCAACGCTTCACCATCACTTTCATTATAATAAGCTCCCTGCGCAAGGCAACCTGTATAAATCTGTTCTATCTTCATACTAGCGTTTTTACAAAATTGTTACATCTGCAGCACCTAAAAGTTGATACATATCAGTTCTTCTGCTAATAATGATCTAAATAAAAAAATTATGATTGCTACGCTTACCCTCAACCCTGCTCTTGATAAAAGTACAGATGCAGAAAAACTCGTACCTGAAAAAAAGATCCGTTGCCATAACCTGAAGACAGAAGCAGGAGGCGGCGGCATCAACGTAAGCAAAGCAATCCATGAATTAGGTGGTAAAAGCATTGCATTGTTCCCTTATGGAGGCGTTAATGGTAAAATACTGATTGATATTTTAGATGGCCTTAACATTAATCACTGTGGAATTGAAGTTCTAGGAAATACAAGAGAGAATTTTTCAGTGGAAGAAACATCCAGCAATCACCAGTTTCGATTTGTAATGCCTGGAGAAACTTTACAAAATGATGAAACTGAAAAAATCTTGAAGGCCGTTAAAAATCTTGAAAATATTTCATTTTTGATTTGCAGCGGAAGCCAGCCGAAAAGTTTAGCCGATGGATTTCTTTCTGAGATAGCTGCAATAGCTGCATCAAAAAAAATTAAAATGATAGCAGATACTTCCGGCGCACCTTTAAAATCCATTTTGCATAAAGGTGTTTTCCTGTTAAAACCTAATTTAACGGAGTTGTGTTTTTTAGCAGGTAAGGAGCATTTAGATTATGATGAGATAGAAGATACTGCCTCTGCAATGGTGCATAATGGCAGTTGTGAGATCATGATCGTTTCTATGGGATCATCCGGGGCTATGCTGGTAACAAAAGATATGGTCAGAACTTTTTCTGCACCCGTAGTAAAAAAGATCAGTACCGTTGGTGCCGGTGATAGTATGGTGGCAGGCATTACCTGGATGCTCGGGAAAAATGAACCTATTGAAAATGCCGTTCGCTTTGGTATTGCCTGCGGATCGGCAGCCACCGTCAATAAAGGAAGCCGTTTATTTAAAAAAGAAGATGCCCTGAGGTTTTATGAGCGGCTTGTAAAAGAAAAAAAATAAAAGAATTATTAAAAGATCCGGTATTTTTGCAACAAAGTTTCAAAATTGAAATCCGGCTTTGCCATAAAAAAAATTATTTCTTTCACGCTGTTGTTGCTCATAATATTAAGCAGTACGCCACGGCAATTTTTGCATGACCGCTTTGCCTCACATAAGGATGAAACAGAACACTGTTCACATAAAAATCAGAAAGGCTGTATTCATCACCAGACATTCAACTGCCATTTTGAAAAGTTCTTTGTTGCGCAGGATGCTTATACACCCGCCTCTTTTCAATTCGAAATCTTCCATCAAATTCATACTGCAGAATTATATCCAACGAATAGTTGTATCATCAGTGAATTCGTTTTGCTGAGCGGAAATAAAGGACCGCCTTCTTTTTCATAATTCCTCTTATTACACCGGCATACTATCATGCACGGTATTTCTTTTATTACAATCAGCATCATCATGAAAAAGATCTTTCTTTTATATTCATTATCGTTTATTCAACTCTTGTGCCTTGCACAAAAATCAGCTACACTACATGGTCATATCACAGACGTGAAGACCGGTACGGCTTTATCCGGTGCATCTGTTATCCTGGTAGATTTTAAATCCGGCACATCTTCTGACGATAAGGGAAATTACCTGTTTAAAAATATATCACAGGGACATACGATCATTGAAATCAGTTTCCAGGGATATAAAACGATTGTTGAGCATATAGATATTGTATCCAATACAGAACTCAATTTTAAATTATCACCATCTGTAATAGAAAACGAAGGTGTAACAGTAACTGCAGTAGGATCTGCCATGTCTATCAGGAAGACTCCTGTACCGGTTTTAAAAATGAGTAAAGAGCAACTCCTTTCCACACCTTCTTCCAATATCATTGATGCCTTGAGAAATCAACCTGGTGTGAGCCAGTTATCAACCGGTCCGGCTATATCCAAACCCATCATTCGCGGACTTGGATATAACAGGCTGGTGGTGATCAATGACGGTTTAAGGCAGGAAGGACAGCAATGGGGAGATGAACATGGAATTGAGATAGATGAGAACAGCGTGAACAGGATAGAAATCGTAAAAGGACCTGCTTCGCTTATTTATGGAAGCGATGCTCTTGCAGGTGTGGTTAATATCATAACTGTTGCAGGAATACCGGCAAATACGATCAAAGGCAATATCATAAGCAGCTATTCCACCAATAATCAGCAGCGTTCCATATATGGAAGTTTAGGCGGCAATGCCGCACGTTTCAACTGGAATGCATGGGCAGATCATAAGAGAGCGGGAGATTATAAAAATAAATATGACGGATATGTGTGGAATTCGAAATTCAATGAAACGAATTTCGGTGGAAATGCTGGGTTTGTATGGAACAAAGGCTTCAGTAATTTCATATTTACCCGGTTCAATCAGAAGACCGGCCTTATAGAAGGAGAACGTGATTCACTGGGACGTTTTGTAAAACTATTACCGAATGGTGAGTTAACATTTGCAAGCAACACTGATTTTAAAAATACAGATCCTTCTGTACCCTACCAGCATATCACACATACCAGGCTGGTATCAGAGAACAGTTTAAAAGCTGGAACCGGAAAAATAACTTTTACGATCGGGTATCAAAGAAATGAAAGAAAAGAATTTGGAGATCCTGGAAAACCGGGAACAGCAGGATTGTATTTTGATCTGCATACATTCAATTATACAGCTGCTTATCATTTCAGGGAAAAACGCGGATGGCACAGTACTATCGGCTTTAACGGTATGCGCCAGCAAAATTTCAATAAGGGAAATGAAGTACTGATTCCGGAGTATACTCTATTTGATGCTGGCTCTTATTTCTTCACGCAGAAAACCATTGGGAAATCCACTTTCAGTGGCGGTATAAGATATGATAACCGCGTATTACGTTCAGCAGATTTTAATGATGGCACAACGCAGAAATTTGATGCATTTACCAAAAACTTTTCCAATATTTCCGGAAGTGCGGGAATCAGTTATGCGGCATCCCGTAACGTTGTTCTGAAACTGAATGCGGCAAGGGGTTTCAGAGCCCCCAGCATTCCTGAACTGGCTTCTAACGGAGCACATGAAGGAACGAACAGGTATGAATATGGTAATACCCGATTAAAATCAGAGACCACCTGGCAGTTGGATGCCGGAGCTGAAATATCTACGGAACATCTTTTACTGAAAGGAAATTTATTTTACAATCATATCA
>JANNZE010000255.1:0-2847 GCA_031410455.1 Chitinophagaceae bacterium
TCCGCTAAAAAGATCAGGTATTCCACCTCCACAGTTAGTCTTGCTTTTATAAGTGCATACTCAGAAAAATATTCATTCAGCGGCTCTGTAACTGCATAATATCTTCCGTCGATCGGTGAAATGGCAGTTAATGGATGTAACGACATGTTGATGTGTTGATGTAGATTTGCAGCAATTTAAACTAAAGGTATTGGACAGAAAAATACAGGTTGCCGCAGTGAGTTATCTCAATACAAAACCACTGGTTTATGGGTTTGAAAAAGGAATGATGCAGGATGAAATAGATCTTTATTTTGAATATCCTTCAAAGGTGGCCGATATGCTGATCCGCGATAAAGTGGATATAGGGCTGATTCCGGTTGCCGTTATTCCAGAACTGCCAGAACATCATATCATCAGTGATTATGGAATTGCAGCGGATGGAGAGGTGGCCAGTGTTTGTTTATTCAGTGATGTACCGCTCAAACATATCGAAACCATTTACCTGGATTATCAGAGCCGTACTTCGTTGGCATTGTTACAGGTTTTACTGAAAGAACACTGGAAAATAAAACCACGTTTAATTTCTGCCGTTCCCGGTTTTGAAAAAGAGATCAGCGGCAGTACCGCAGGTTTAGTGATCGGTGACAGGGCACTGGTACAGCGCAAAATGTCAAAATATATTTTCGACCTGGCAACAGGGTGGAAAGAAATGACAGGGTTGCCATTTGTATTTGCTGCCTGGGTGGCCAACAAGGAATTGCCGGTTTCTTTCAAAGAAAATTTCAATACAACCACATCGGCCGGGCTGCAGCATATCGATGAAATTGTAGCGGCCAATCCTTACCCGATGTACAGTCTGAAAGAATATTATACAAAAAATATTATTTACCGGCTGGATGAAAAAAAAATACTGGGGTTACAATTATTTTTGAAATTACTGGCTTCTGCGGGATCGTTGTAAACGCATTTTTCTCATGATACCAGACATAGAGGAATTGAAATCATCTGAAATTTTCATACGCAGCATAGCCGGAACAAAGATCCCTGCAAAAAGTACAGAGCGAAAAACCGCATCCACGTAAATATTATACATGAAAGGGATGGCATATACCGCAACAAAAATCACAAGACTGGTGAGTATAAGTTTTAAGTGCGGCAATCCATAAGGTTGCCATTTGTATTTCTTGTACAGAAAGATAAACCGCACAAGGTTGAAAATAGACAATGCTGCCAGGTTGGAATATGCAGCTCCCAGGATCCCGAATTGTTTAATCAGGAAAAAGTTAAGCGGAAAAGCCATCAGCGTCAGTAACACATTTGTATAGAAATCAAATCGCCAGTTACTGGAGGTTGCGATGATCTGACCATTTACACCGGCTCCCAGGTCCACCAGTTTGGCCACACCCATGATCAGCACCACTATTTTTACGCCCGCCCATTTATTTCCCAGGAACAGAACAAGGTTATCCAGGTTAAGTGCTACCATCATAAATACAAAAAGACCAGCTATCAGAAGCGTAAGTGTACTTTTCCGGTAGATCATTTCAATATTGGCAAAATTCCTTTCTTTCCACGATTCTGAAATAACAGGTGTGGCTATGGAGTTAATACTTCTTAAAGGAAGGTCCATGAATGCCACCAGGTAAGCTGCATATGTAAAGACAGCAGTTTCGGCCAAACCTTTTAATCCAATAATCATAAAGGAATCAACAGTTCTGCTGGCGATATTCAAAAAAGTGGCTCCGAAAACAAACATTCCAAAAGTGAGCATTTTCTTTTTAAACCGACGTGTAACAGTACTGATCTTGAATTGAAAATGCCATTGTCCTGTATTGATCAGGACTCCGGCGAGTATTAAAACAGGTAAAAGGTACAGAATGGAAAACAGATCGATGAAAACGCTTTTGCTGATGATGGAATAGCCCGTGAGTAAAATCAGCAACGTGGTTAATATTCTTACCAGTGTTTCTTTCAGAAAATTAGTGGAAACAGTTTTTTTTAATGCCCAGCCGAAAGCTTCCATCCAGGTGAACATCAGCATCAGGAAAGTAAATGGATATACCAGCAGGAAATTATCTGCGAATAATGGCGATTTTCCGAGTTTTCTGATGATGAAATCTTTAAATATATATCCAGCCAAACAAATTAAGATAAAACCTGCAATACAAAAAACCAGTGAGATGGCAGGGAGATCAATTTCCTTTCGTTTAAGATGTGCAGTGTAAAATGGGTGAAATTTATAGATAACAGGAATTGAACCCGCTGTGGCCAGTACAGATAATACTGTAGCAGAATCAATTAAAGCTCTCGTTAAGCCTATTTCTTCCTGCGAGAAAAATTGCGGAAACAGGAAAAGCAGATTGATTCCGCCTATGGCAAATCCGGCAATGAGGAAAATAGACGACCGTAAACCCTGTTTCTGAATTATTCCCATAAATTCTAAAAGTATCGTTAGGTATTGTATTTTTGCCAGCTCAAAATTAGCTTATATAAATTGGTTAACTTTAAAGGTATTCATTAAACAAACGTAACATTAAAAAGGAACAAATAAGATATGGCAGAAACGTTAGGAATGTTATGTGATAAACTAACCATTGTAAAATTAAAAGAGTATCATACGGAAGATGAAGCAAGACTGGAAAGTTTAAGAAAACAATCCGGTCAGTTGCAACAGGAAATTGATGAATATATTCAGGATGCCATAGCCGGAAAGATCGATACAGAAAGAATGGTATTTGCTTCCAATAAGGTTTTCAAAAAAGAAGGAAATGAAATTTCTGATATAAAAGGAGATATCGGAACTGTATTCTATCAGCTTGCAGATGTAAACTGCCGTTTATGGCATGAGCAGGAAAAAGTATATGA
>JANNZE010000256.1:0-2634 GCA_031410455.1 Chitinophagaceae bacterium
TGCAGTTCCGCCGTTTGTTTGCCTTCTGCAGCCGTACGAACGATCACACCTAAGTTTTTAGGCTTAATGGCTTCTATGATCTTTTGTAAACGTTTGCGTTCTTCCGACGAATGGATCTTGCGGCTCACGGCAATGATATCATTGAAAGGCGTAACCACTACAAAGCGGCCGGGCAGTGATAATTCACAACTCAGCCTCGGGCCTTTGGCTGCGATCGGCTCTTTTAATATCTGTACCAGTATGTTGGGTCTGCCGCTTAATACTTCCGTGATCTTACCGGTTTTGATGATCTCCGGTTCCACTTTGAATTTGGAAAAGTCCATACCATGCTCACTCTTATCTGTCATCGACAAATTGGTGAATTTCATAATAGAACGAACGTAAGGACTAAGATCAGTATAATGCAGAAATGCATCCTTTTCAAAGCCTACGTCAATAAAAGCAGCATTGAGTCCCGGGATAAGTTTTTTCACTTTTCCCAGGTATAAGTCGCCTACAGCAAAACTTGCATCCGCTTTTTCGCTATGCAGTTCTACCAGCTTCTTATCTTCTAACAGGGCAATTTCCACGCCCTGCAGGGCAGCATTAATAATAAGCTCCTTGGTCAAGCGTAATTTTTTTGTGAGACCTTACCTCATGGATGTTAGCATAAAGGCATACAATAACTCCTGATTACATTAGTTATTGTATGCAGCTTGTATAGCCGGACTGGGAACCCGGCACCTATAAAAAGAATTACTTCTTCTTATGACGGTTTTTTCTTAAACGTTTTTTACGCTTGTGTGTAGCAATTTTATGACGTTTTCTCTTTTTACCACAAGGCATACCTAAGTCTTTTTTATTTGAAAAATATGTTTAATGAATTCTATCGTATTGTTTTGATCCTTTCGTCCACTTCCTTCGAATAGTGAGGATCATTCACCATTTTCTTTGTGATGGTATACCATTTAACTGCTTCGGGTTTATTGCCCAGTGCAGCATAAGTGTCAGCCAGATAAGCAATTGCTTCTACATTATTCGGCTCGTATTCCACCACTTTTTTAAATCGCTCGAGTGCTTTTTCATACTGACCAGAAACCAAACCACCTACTCCCAGAACCAGTTGTGCTTTCATGTTGTTGGAATCTTTCCGTACAACACCCAGCAACTGCTGAATTCCTTTCATGGTAGCCTGGGAACCGCCGCTTCTTCCTTTCCCATACACATATACACTTCCAAGACCTATTTTCAATTCATCATTGTCAGGGTTGAGCTGTAATGCCTGTTCAAAAAGTGAAATGGCCTGTGTACTTTCCCAGTCTAATTTAGCCTGATCCTGTTCACCTCTCAACCCCTCTAGTAATAATTGGGCAGCAAAGGTGAGGCTTTTTTCTGAATTATCCAACTTAGTTGCTTCGATTGTATAATATGCGTACGGTTCAAATGCTTTTACACTGTCTTTCCAGAAAGAAGCTATTGACTGATAGGCTTTTATCTGCTGCGCTGCTACATCGCCCCGCTTTACAGAATTTTCCAGTCCGCTTAAATACACCGTTTGTGAGGTAGTTAATTTTGTTTTGGCCTGTGAGATGAAGGCTTCTATATTGAATGCTGTGGCCGATTCTTTTTTCTGTTCCTTTTTTTTGGGTTCTGAGGTTCTGCCAAAAAAGAAAAGGAGGCAGGCCACCAGTAAACCGAAACCGGAAAGAAGGAGAGGTTTATTCACTTAAAAAAATTGAAGCGCAAAGGTAAGGCTTACTCTTCGTCTTCTTTTACTTCAGGTGCTTCTTTGATTTTTGTAGAAGCTTTTATTTCCAGCACAAATTCTTTAGCAGGCTTGAATGCAGGAATAAAATGTTCCGGAATAGATACCGCTACATTCTTTTTGATGTTACGCCCTATCTTGGCTGCCCTTTTTTTAATGATAAAACTTCCGAATCCGCGTACATAAATGTTTTCGCCTTCTGCAAGGTTCTGCTTAATTTCCTTGAACATGGTTTCCAGCGTAACTAAAACATCTACTTTTGGAATTCCGGTTTTATCGGAGATTTTGTTGATCAGATCGGCCTTTCTCATAAATAAAAATTATTATAGAAAATTAATGTTTTCAAGTGATAAATCCAAAATAACTAAATGATAATCAGTTCTTTTAAACAAATATTACCTGTATTTGCATTATATAAAATCATGCCATTGATTCAGAAGTAGTTGAAAAACAGTGTTGTTGATGAAAAAAACCTCCAAAAACCGCTTTGTACAGCAATTATTGCACTGGAATTCAGTACTAAACAACAGGGAAATGCCATGGAAAGGGGAAAAAAATCCTTACCGGATCTGGCTCAGTGAGATCATCCTGCAACAAACCCGTGTAGAACAAGGCCTGGAATATTACCACACCTTCCTGAAACATTATCCAACTGTAGAAAAACTTGCTCAAGCATCTGATAATGACGTATTTAAACATTGGGAAGGATTGGGTTATTACAGCCGCTGCAGAAACCTGTTATTTACGGCACGGTACATTACAGATGAACTGAACGGACAATTTCCCCACCATTATGAATCCATCATACAACTGAAAGGCATTGGAAGTTATACGGCCGCTGCCATTGCTTCTTTTGCTTATAATGAACCAAGAGCGGTGGTGGATGGAAA
>JANNZE010000257.1:0-3696 GCA_031410455.1 Chitinophagaceae bacterium
TTCGGGTGGGTGGAAGATCATCAAAACGATGGGAACCAAAATCACCAAAGTAACTCCGCTGGAAGGGGTGGCTGCAGAAACTTCAGGTGCTCTAACACTTTTCATGACGGAACAAATGGGTATTCCTGTTTCCACTACACATACCATTACGGGTGCCATCATTGGCGTAGGTGCTACTAAACGCCTGAGTGCTGTACGCTGGGGAATTACCATAAACCTGATCTGGGCATGGGTGCTCACTATTCCTGTAAGTGCCATCATTGCTACTACCATCTACTTTATCAGTAAAATATTTATTTAAAATATTTAGCCTTCACTTTAAGGAATTTGTTTTCTTTGTGCCATGAAAAAGATCCTTGTAACAGGTGGATGCGGCTATATCGGATCACATACAATTGTGGACCTTATCGAAAACGGGTATGATGTAATTTCAGTAGACAACAACAGCAGAAGCAATCCCAACATTCTTTCAGGCATAGAAAAGATCACCGGAAAAAAAATAAAAAATTACCTGGTAGACCTGTGCATTTTTGATGATACACATGCGATCTTCCAGGAAAATCCGGATATACATGGCATCATTCATTTTGCAGCTTATAAAGCTGTAGGTGAATCTGTGGAAAAACCACTGATGTATTTTGAAAATAACAATGGTTCCCTGATCAATATTTTAAAATGCGTGATGGAATTCGATATTCCGAATTTTGTTTTTTCTTCTTCCTGTACAGTGTACGGCAATCCCGATGCAATTCCTGTTACAGAAGAAACACCTTTTAAAAAAGCGGAATCTCCTTACGGCTATACCAAGCAAATGGGCGAACAGATTGTGCAGTTTTCTGCAGGAAACAGTGATATGCAGGCTGTTCTATTAAGATATTTCAATCCGGTTGGTGCTCATCCGTCAAATGAAATCGGAGAAATACCAATTGGCAAACCAGCCAACCTTATTCCCGCCATCACACAAACTGCAATCTGTAAATTACCGGCTATGCAGGTACATGGAAATGATTATCCCACCCGGGATGGAAGTTGCCTGAGAGATTACATACATGTATGTGATATTGCGCATGCGCATACTCTTGCATTGAATTACCTGGAGCAGAAAAAAAATGATACCAATTCTGATGTTTTCAACCTGGGAAGCGGAAATGGTTTTACGGTACTGGAAGTAATCGATACATTTGAAAAAACATGCCAGCAGAAATTAAATTATTCGATAGGACCAAGACGTGCCGGTGATGTGATCGCTATTTTTGCGAATAATGATAAAGCAGTCACAAAATTAAACTGGACATTAAAATATTCTTTGAGTGATATGATGCAGACAGCCTGGAGCTGGGAACTGAAACTGAAAAAAGATGAAAATATGTTTCAGACACTTGCGGATCTCAACTAAACAAAAATTATGTTAGATACAATTACAGTAACTGGAAATAAAGATACAAGAAGTGGTTTTGGTGACGGGATACTGGAAGCAGCTAAAAAGAATGATCAGATTGTTGCCTTAACAGCAGACCTGGCGGGTTCGCTGAAACTGAATGGCTTCATGAAAGAATTTCCTGAGCGTTTTATACAGGTGGGCATTGCCGAAGCTAATATGATTGGAATAGCGGCAGGTTTAACCATCGGAGGAAAAATTCCTTACACTACCACCTTTGCTAATTTCTCAACAGGACGTGTATATGATCAGATCCGCCAGAGCGTTGCCTACAGCGGAAAAAATGTAAAGATCTGTGCTTCTCATGCAGGCCTTACACTGGGTGAAGATGGAGCCACACACCAGATACTGGAAGATATTGGTCTCATGAAAATGTTACCGGGCATGACGGTGATTGTTCCATGTGATTACAACCAGACGAAAGCCGCCACTAAAGCCATCGCAGATTTTGAAGGACCTGTTTACCTCCGTTTCGGAAGACCTGTATGGCCGATATTTACAAAGGAAGAAGATTTTGTAATGGGCAAAGCACAACAATTATCGGAAGGTGCGGATGTTTCCATATTTGCCTGCGGGCACCTGGTATGGATAGCCATTGAAGCAGCGAAAGCACTTGCGGATAAGGGAATTAGTGTGGATTTATATAATATCCATACCATCAAACCTCTGGATGAGGAAGCGGTTTTAAGATCGATCCGTAAAACAAAATGTGTGGTTACAGCTGAAGAACATAATATTATTGGGGGATTGGGAGATTCTATAGCACAGGTAGCTTCCCGGCATTTTCCTGTTCCAATTGAATATGTTGGAACCAATGATACATTCGGAGAAAGCGGAAAGCCATCAGAATTACTGGTGAAATACGGCCTGGATGTGCCTCATATCATTGCCGCTGCAGAAAAGGCGATCAGCAGAAAATAATTAATGTAAACATAAACTTATACATACAGAACCAGTCTATCGATTGGTTTTTTTATTTTTACCAACATATGGCGGAAATTTCAGATGACAAGGAACTGGTAAGTTTGTTCAGAAACGAGGCAACCAGGGAATCAGCGTATACCAGGATTATTAAAAAATACCAGGAAAAATTATACTGGCACATCCGTCGTATGGTGATAGAGCATGAAGATGCCAATGATGTTTTACAGAATATGTTCATCAAGGTTTGGCGTAACCTGGATAATTTCCGGGAAGACAGCCAGTTATATACCTGGTTATACCGCATCGCTACCAACGAATCTCTCACTTTTTTACAACAGCAGAAAAAGAGATCCACTACTTCCATGAGCCGGGACGGATATGACCTGAGTGATAAATTACAGGCGGATAAAGATTTCGATTCCAAAAAAATTGAATGGAAACTCCAGATGGCCATACAGGAGTTACCGGAAAAACAAAGGGTAGTATTCAACCTGAGGTATTATGATGAGATGCCTTATGAGCAAATGAGCCGAGTTCTGGAAACCAGCGAAGGCGCATTAAAGGCGAGTTACCATCATGCAGCAAAAAAAGTAGAAGATTATATACTCAATCGTTAAACGAATGGCTACTGAGACAGTCAATGAAAGGCTATGAAAAGAAACGCAGACATACAAAATGAATTAACAGAGATCAGCCCGCAGCTTGCAGGTATGGAACCTGTTAATGTATTCAGCGTTCCTGAAGGTTACTTTAATAATTTCCCACAAGAATGCCTCACACTTGTACAGGTTTCGCCTGCATTACCACAAACCACCACACCTCAACAGGTTCCGGAAGGATATTTTGATAACCTGGCTTCACAAATACTCTCTAAAATCAGATCTGCAGATACAGAATTACCTGCATTTGGAAAAGTTGATCATCCATTTACCGTTCCTGCTCAGTATTTTGAAACATTGCCATCTATTATACTGCAACAGGTTCAGCCGGCAAGAGTGGTGCAAATGAAAAGTAGTTTTTTCAGATATGCAGCGGCAGCGGTTATTACAGGCATTTTAGGACTAAGTTTATTCAACCAGTTAGGCAAAGAGAATGTTGTTGAGCCAGCTGTAGTTTCTTATGCGCAAAATGAGATACCGGTTAAAGAAGATGCAATTGATAAGGCTCTTGAATCAATTAACGACGAAGAGATCGTAGATTACCTGGCTACCCGCGGACAGGATGTGAACGCAGCGCTCGTAGCTTCAGTGATAGATGAAAATAATTTACCTGCCAGCGAGGATTATCTGCTGGATGAAAATACACTTAAAGAATTTTTGACAGAAAACAATATC
>JANNZE010000258.1:0-2220 GCA_031410455.1 Chitinophagaceae bacterium
AGTGGAATTATTACTCATCAATCATCCGCTGGATTGTCCTATCTGCGACCAGGCAGGCGAATGTCATCTGCAGGATCTTGGATATGAACACGGCAAGGAAGGAACACGTTACAAATTCGCCAGGAGAATATTTAAAAGAGAAGATATCGGTCCTTTTATTCAGTTACACATGACGCGGTGTATCCTTTGTTACCGTTGTACGTATGTAGCAGACCAGATCACCGACAAACGCGTTCATGGAATTGTGGATCGCGGAGACCACGCAGCTATTTCAACCTATATTTCAAAAGCCATCGACAATGATTTCAGCGGAAACATGATTGATGTTTGCCCGGTAGGAGCACTCACCGATAAAACTTTCCGTTTTAAAAATCGGGTATGGTTCACAAAGCCTGTAGATGCACACCGCAATTGCGAAAATCCAAAATGCTGCGGCAAAGCTACCTTATGGCTCCGTGGAGATGAAGTATTCAGAGTAACTGCCAGGAAAGATGAATGGGGCGAAGTGCAGAGTTACGATGGCAAACCGGGATGGATATGTAACACCTGCCGTTTCGATAAAAAGAAAACAAGTGACTGGACCATTGAAGGCATCACCAATATCAACAGGCATTCTGTGATTGGCGCCAATAAATACAAAACACTGGTGAAACCAAAAGAAACCATCGTTAAAGTAATGGATGGATTACAGCCACAGTTACTGATGGATATTCATTCTATAAGTGAAGTGAATGATCCGGATCTTCACCTGAGTGAAATAGACCGTGCCGCCGTTTCAAAGGATTTTGCTGATACAGGACTGCACAGCCATGTTGTTGAAAATAACGGCAATGCCGGACGGTTCAACGAAAATAAAATGAACAACGATATTAAAACGGAAGACAAAATATAATTTATCACATGCTATTTATAGACTGGGCACTGATTCTTGAAAAGTTTATACTCATATTAGTTGTAGTAATGGCTTCATTGGGTATAGCGATGTATACAACATTTGCGGAAAGGAAAGTGGCAGCTATTCTTCAGGACAGGCGTGGCCCTAACCGTGCAGGCCCTTTCGGTTTATTGCAACCGCTTGCAGACGGGCTGAAACTTTTTTTTAAAGAAGAGATCATTCCTAATTTCTCTTCTAAATTTTTATTTATCCTCGGTCCGGGCCTGGCCATGTTAACAGCCATCATGACGAGTGCTGTTATTCCATGGGGCGATCATGTAGAATTGTTCGGAAGAAATATTTCCCTGCAGATCGCAAATATCAATATCGGTATTTTATATGTATTCGGCGTAGTGAGTTTAGGTGTATATGGTATCATGATCGGAAGCTGGGCCAGTAATAATAAATTCAGTTTGTTGGGCGGACTCAGAGCAGCATCCCAGATCATCAGCTATGAGCTGGCAATGGGCATCGCATTGATCGCATTGCTGATGGTAACTGGTACACTGAGTATTGGCGATATGGTTCGTCAGCAGCAGAATGGTTATTGGAATATTGTTTACCAGCCTTTGGGGTTTTTAATATTTCTGATTTGTGCATTTGCAGAATGTAACAGAACGCCCTTTGATCTTCCGGAAGCAGAAAACGAACTGATCGGCGGATATCATACGGAGTACTCTTCCATGAAACTCGGTTTTTATCTCTTTGCGGAATACATCAATATGTTTATCAGCAGTGCGGTAATGGCTTCGCTCTATTTTGGAGGATATGATATGCCTTTTGTAAATGAGGCAGCTTTATCACCTAATATTGCTGCGCTGGTTGGTATTGTGGCCCTGATGGCCAAGATCATCTTCTTTTTATTCGTATTCATGTGGGTTCGCTGGACGATTCCGCGTTTCAGGTATGATCAGCTGATGCATCTCGGATGGAGAATTTTAATTCCGCTGGCATTATTCAATATGCTGGTAACTGGAGGCGTAATTTTATATCTTAATAAATAAATTTGTAAACCACTATTTTTGCAAACCTTTCAAAATGCAACCATTAACCAATAAGATAATACAGGTGGATCGTCCGAAGATGACGTGGTTAGAGCGGTTGTACCTGCCTTCTATTTTCAAAGGAATGTTCATCACATTCATGCATATATTTAAAAAACGCCCTACCATTAATTACCCGGAAAAGAAAAGACCTTTCAGCCCGGTTTTTCGTGGATTGCAGATTTTGAATCGTGATGAGGAAGGACGTGAGAATTGTACAGCCTGCGGATTGTGTGCTGTGGC
>JANNZE010000259.1:0-2052 GCA_031410455.1 Chitinophagaceae bacterium
AGTTCCTACAGTATTATATGCGGTAGATCCTTCACAAACTGTTTTGGGATTTGGAGAATGCCATTCACTTACCTCTGTGTTTAATTACGATTATATATACAATGAGTCGTACTCAACTACCTTTGATTATGAGAACTGTGGAACTCACCCCGGAAACTATAAATACTCTAATTCAGGGACGTCGAAAAAATTTAATCCTGCAAAAAGCACCGGTGCTTTGCATCTTCAAATAAACAGGATTTTAAATGGTAAAAATGGAGAAGAAATAAAAAGAAATTTAAGGAAGCTAAAAATTTCTTAATAAATACATCCAGATGTAGGAAGTATGAAATTTACTATTGTAACAATATTATAAATTTACATTTTTGCTTATATTCTCATATTAAAAATTTCTGCATCTGGCTTTCATAACCCGAAGGTCGGCAGTTCAAGTCTGCTCCTCGATACTAAAGCCTGCTTTTATGCGGGCTTTTTTTTGTTCTTTCCTGTATAAGCGCAGCGTCATATTTTCATTTTTAATCGTTCTTTACAATTCACACAGGAAATTGACACTTTGCCTCATCAAATGCATTTAAAAAATCCGAATGTTCCAGCACTTTGCGGTAAAGCGCATTGTACCATTTCTTACTAAATAAAATCTTCTTTTCAGTTAGTGGTGATTTTTCCCTGAAGATGTGTAATGGTTTGCACATCATCAGCAGAATTTGCTTATGTAAAAGATTTGAACAGGATTTGTAATGTAGTAAAAGAGAAAATATTTCAGAATATAAATATTCTAATAACTCATGGCCGCTGCAAAAAGACAAACACCATTAAAAACATTACCTAAAACACTTACAGGAATAAGTGGATTGGATGAGATCACCGAAGGTGGATTGCCGCGTAACCGGCCCACTCTCATTTGCGGAGCAGCAGGCTGCGGAAAAACTTTAATGTCTCTGGAATTTTTAGTGAGAGGTGCTGTTCTTTATGGCGAACCAGGCATATTCATGGCTTTTGAAGAAAAAGTTGAAGAACTTACTATAAATTCGGCTTCATTGGGTTTTAACCTGGATAAATTACAGAAAGAAAAACTGATCAAGATTGATCATGTACATATTGACAGAAGCGAGATTGAAGAAACCGGTGAATATGATCTCGATGGATTGTTTATCAGGTTAGGCTATGCTATTGATACCATTGGTGCAAAAAGAGTGGTGCTGGATACTATTGAAAATTTATTTTCCGGTTTAAATAATCAGGCAATTTTAAGAACAGAACTCAGAAGATTATTCAGTTGGCTGAAAGAGAAAGGTGTAACAGCCATTATTACAGGTGAAAAAGGAGAAGGAACCTTAACACGTCAGGGACTGGAAGAATATGTTTCAGATTGTGTCATTCTACTGGATAACAGGGTAAGCAACCAGATCTCTACCCGCTTTCTGCGTATTTTAAAATATCGTGGTTCTGTACATGGTTCCAATGAGTATCCCTTTTTGATAGATAATGAAGGGATATCTATCCTGCCTATTACCTCCTTGTTGCTGCAACACGATGCTTCTACCAAAAGGCTTCCATCAGGTATTCCTGCGCTCGATAAAATGATGGGAGGAAAAGGATTTTTCAAAGGCAGTTCTATTTTGGTTTCCGGCACTGCAGGAACCGGTAAAACCAGTATTGCCGCATCATTTGCCAATGAAACCTGTAACAGAAATGAACGTTGTATCTATTTTGCATTTGAAGAATCACCTGCACAGATCTTGAGAAATATACGATCTATCGGCATCGATCTTAAAAAACATATTGATAATGGATTGCTGGAAATGCATGCCGCCCGCCCTACTATTTACGGGCTCGAAATGCACTTAGTGGCCATCCATAAAAAAATAAAAAAATTCAAACCCTCTACAGTCATACTTGACCCGATCACTAACCTGGTAACAATTGGTAATGTAGGAGAGGTAAAATCCATGCTCATCAGGGTGATCGATTTTTTACAAACAGAACAGATCACGGTAATGTTCACGGCACTTTCCCTCAATACAATTGTAAATGAACAAACGGATGAAGGGG
>JANNZE010000260.1:0-3055 GCA_031410455.1 Chitinophagaceae bacterium
CGTTCATTTGTCTTGCGATCTCATCTTTCGCCACCACTTTTGCTGCTCTTTCCAGTAAACGGCTGTGCAGGTAGAATACATCACCCGGATATGCCTCACGGCCCGGCGGACGACGTAAAAGAAGGGAAACCTCACGGTAAGCCACCGCCTGTTTTGACAGATCATCATAAATGATCAATGCAGGACGACCGGTATCGCGGAAGAATTCTCCGATGGCAGCTCCTGCAAAAGGTGCGTAGAATTGTAAAGGTGCAGGATCAGATGCAGAGGCTGCAACAATGGTAGTATACGCCATAGCTCCGTTCTCTTCCAAAGACTTCATGATACCTGCAATGGTAGAAGCTTTCTGGCCAATCGCAACATATATACAATAAACAGGTTTTCCTGCTGCGTAAAATTCTTTTTGGTTGATGATGGTATCTATTGCAATGGCAGTTTTACCAGTCTGACGGTCACCAATGATCAATTCTCTTTGTCCGCGGCCGATAGGGATCATAGCATCGATCGCTTTAATACCGGTTTGAAGCGGTTCTTTTACCGGTTCCCTGAAAATTACACCCGGCGCTTTACGCTCGATCGGCATTTCATACAGTTCACCTTTAAGAGGGCCTTTACCATCTATCGGCGCACCCAGTGTATTGATAACACGTCCGCACATACCTTCTCCTACTTTTATAGAAGCGATCTGCCCGGTTCTTTTAACTTTATCGCCTTCTTTGATATCGCTGTAATCACCCATTAAAACCACACCCACATTATCTTCTTCCAGGTTCAGCGCAATTGCCTTTGTTCCGTTCTCAAATTCCACCAGCTCACCTGAGCGAACTTTGTTCAATCCATAAACACGGGCAATACCATCACCCACCTGCAAAACGGTTCCAACCTCTTCCAGATCGGCTCCTGCATTGAAATTACTCAGTTGCTGACGCAGAATCGCTGAAATTTCATCTGGTTTTATATCTACCATAACTTATTGTTTGGTTTATTAATGTATGTAGTAAACTACCTTTTTTTGAGGCTGCAAAGGTAGGGCTTGACATCCGTATGGCAAAAAAGTAAACGAATTTTTCCGCCTTCAATTTTCAGGAAGGCCGGCAAATGATTTTTTGATGAAAAGTACTGCCCATATTATTTGAAACAGGTTAGACCATTTTTTTAAATTCGTAAAAAAAAATGTAATTTCCCGCTCTTGAAGCTTATTGGAATAAGACTGCGTTGACTTTTAAAAACAAACCTCTTTCCATCCGCAATTACTAAAACAGAATCTTTCTATTCACAAAAAAAGAAAATGAAACAATTTTTACTGGTTCTCTCCTTTATTTCCTTTGCTTTTATTTCAAATGCACAACAGGATGTTTCAACGGCCATTAAGCTCCTGGAGCTAAACAAAACCGAACTCGGACTAACTGATGAGGATCTGGTCAATTCCATTATTACAGACAGTTATTTTAATAAATATGCCGCTACACAAATGGTGTATTTACAGCAAAGCTACCTGGGTTTACCTGTGTATAATATTATGCAGGTTATGGCCTTCCGCGATCAAAAACCGGTTTCTGTTTCGGGAAAGAGAATTGCGGGTATCCAACAAAAAACAACAGATATTCCTTTAGCGCCATCCATCACACCGGAACAGGCAATACGTACTGCTTTCTTTGCAAAAAAGATCAGCATCCCGGTTCTTCCAAAAGCAATATCAAAAGGAACCAAACTGGATTTTGGAAAACTCGGAATCTCCCGTGAAAATGTAACTACTGAATTAATGTGGGTTCCTTCCCATAACGGAAAAGAAATTCGCATGGCGTGGCAGGTGTATGTTGTACCTGTACATTCATCAGATTACTGGTTGATAAGAGTTGATGCACAAACCAATAAACTGATCGGTGAAAATAATCTTACCGTTTATTGTAACTGGAATTCAACAGATCATCAGCATTCCACTGCCTGTCTTGGTTCTGATGCTGTTGCGTCTTTAAATGATAAAACAGGCAAGGCCAACATTCCGGCAAGCCCGACACTGGTAGGTTCAGCCACTTATCTTGTGATTCCCTTCCCGGCTGAAAGCCGTTTACATCCCGGTGGAACACCTGCAGTAGTAACCAATCCATGGTTGCTGGCTGGTGGCAATGCTGCTACGCTTGGATGGCATAATGACGGAACGAGCGATTATTTAACAACCAGGGGAAATAATGTATTTGCCCAGGAAGACCGTGATAACAGTAACAGCACTTTTGGACTACCGGCATTTTCAAGCACCGGACCGGATCCGCTGAGTTTTGAATTCACCCCAAATTTTACGGTTACACCAACCCAGACATCTCCGGTACCTAATCAGCAGTTCAATACTACCAATTTGTTTTACTGGAACAATATCATTCATGATCTTACTTATTTATACGGATTTGACGAAGCAGCCGGTAATTTCCAGAATAGCAATATGGGAAGAGGTGGTACAGGGAATGATTTTGTAGTTGCTGATGCCCAGGATGCGGGTGGAACCAACAATGCAAATTTCTCCACGCCACCGGATGGCCAGAGCGGAAGAATGCAGATGTATTTATGGAATGGTAACCCGCAGAGAGACGGTGATGCAGACAATGGTGTTATGGTTCATGAATATGGTCATGGAATCAGTACCCGTTTAACAGGCGGTCCTTCCAACAGCTCGTGCCTGGGAAATGCAGAACAAATGGGTGAAGGATGGAGTGATTATTATACCCTTATTTATACTCAGGACTGGGCCAATTCCACCTTAACTACAGGTTTTACAAATCCTAGAGGAATAGGCACCTACCTACAAGGACAAGGACCTACAGGGCAGGGAATCCGCACACAACGTTATTGTACCAATTTTGCTATAAACAATAAAGTTTTCTTAGCCATATTGCCTAGTATACCTCACGACAGAGGGGAGATATGGTGTGCAACACTATGGGATATGACATGGAACATCATCAACCAGGTGGGAAGTATCAACCCGGATCTTTTCAATGCTGCAGGCGCGGGAGGCAATTCCATTGCCCTTAAATTAGTGATCATGGGTGAGAAATTGCAA
>JANNZE010000261.1:0-7048 GCA_031410455.1 Chitinophagaceae bacterium
CATCAATACATCCAGAACCGGCTTGCTCGAAAATAAATGCAACGCGCCCTGTGCAGAAAATATATTGGCATCTTTTACTATGGATATCCCTCATCCGCTTGCAGGAGACCTTGTAACGTTCACCAACACCTCTTCATTAACTTCCAATTACGGTTGGTATGTTGATGGAGTGCTGATATCTACCAACACTAATTTCAGTTATACTTTTCCTGCAGTAGGAGAATACATCGTTTTATTGAAAGCATACAATAACGCCGGATGTTTTGCAAGTTCTTTTTCAAAAGTGATCATCAACTGTGGTGTAACCGCCAGGTTTTATTTTAATAAGATAGCTATAGCATCATTGCTGAATGTGTTCGAAGACAGTATCGTATTTACCAATGTATCCCAGAATGCAACGTCTTATCAATGGCTGATCAGCAACGACCAGGGTATGGCGCAAACGCTGGTAAGTACAAATCAGAATCTTACTTATGTTTTTCCGTCTCCGGCTAATTATACCATTATTTTAGTGGCCTCTGCGGGAACCTGCAGCGATACCACTTCTGCATTTGTTGTTCCTGTTAACGACCCAACTGCGGATGGAGCACCTTATACCATGTCAATACAATGTTTCAATTTAAATACCGTAAAAGTAAGTTTCTGCCTCGCCAATTATGGTATTGCACCTTTACCGGCAGGATCGCCTGTAAGTTTTTATGATGGAAATCCCAATCTTGCGACCACCAATTTATTATTACCCAAAATGTATCTGCCTTCAGATGTAGTGGGTGGAAATTGCTATACCTGTTTCACGCATTTATTAAATGTTGATTACAGAACCATCGATAGGATTTATATGGTCTTCAACGATTCGGGAAATGCAGTTCCGGTAATTCTACCGAATGCACCGCTGGTTGAAAAATCCTATTTCAATAATACAATGAGCACGTCCTCCAACAGAACTATAGTAAACACAACGATCTGCAATGGACAGAGTTTCGGAGGACATACCACAACAGGAACTTTTATTGATACTTTATTCAGTGCTGTAACCGGGTGCATGATCATCAGAACCCTGAACCTGACCGTAAGACCCGTGTATAATACATCCGTAAACTTTATAATTTGCCAGGGCCAGGCCTATGCAGGACATTCCACCAGTGGAACCTATGTGGATGTTTATACTGCTGCCAATGGTTGCGACAGTACCCGTACGTTGTTTCTGACCGTTAAACCAAAATCATTCAAAAATGTGAATATCAGTATTTGCCAGGGAGATAATTATGCTGGCTATATTGCGAGCGGAACATACATTGATACATTGGTGGCTGCAAATGGTTGTGACAGTATCCGTACACTGCAACTCACTGTAAAAAATAAAGTTTTTACATCTTTTAATCACATTATCTGTGAAGGCCAATCAGTGAGCGGTCACACCAACTCAGGAACTTATATTGATATATTCACCGGTGCAAACGGATGTGACAGTATTCGTACGCTTGTATTAACAGTGAAACCGAAAAGATTCTCTAATGTGGTGGCAGCTATCTGCCAAGGACAAAGTTTTCAGGGTTATACAACCAGCGGAACATATACAGATATTTTTACTGCGGCAAATGGTTGTGACAGTATCCGTACTTTACAACTCACCGTGAAACAACCGGTTTTGACAAATTTCAATATTGCAATTTGCCAGGGCCAGAGTTATGCAGGCTATACCACCAGCGGAATGTATACAGATGTATATACAGGTACGAATGGATGTGACAGCACACGTACCGTCAACCTTACCGTAAAGCCTGTTTTTAATACCAATTATAATATTGAAATCTGTGAAGGTTCATCATACGCAGGTTATACAACGTCAGGAGTTTACGTAAATGTTTTTCCGGCTGTGAACGGATGCGACAGTACAAGAAATCTGAATCTGGTTGTGCATCCTAAAAAATACACCACCATTCCTGTTGAAATATGCAGGGGGGAACGATATTTTGCTCAAGGTGCCTGGCAGGTGAACACCGGCAATTATTACGATACAACACGAACAACATTTGGCTGTGATTCCATTATTAAAACGGAACTGATAGTACATCCATTGCCTGTTCCTTCTTTAGGTGAAGATGCCAATATTTGTTTTGGAGATGTTCTTACATTGAACCCGGGAAATTTTACGGCTTATCAATGGCAAAACGGAAATATTACGCCAACGCTTAACGTAAACAATACAGGATTGTATCATGTGATGGTGACGGATAATTTTGGGTGTAAAGCATCTGATTCAATGAGGGTATTGCGGATTATTCCATTACCGAAAAATTTCTTACCGGAAGACACAACTTTATGTAATGGAATAATGTTTCCTGTAAGAGTATTAGGCTACATAGAATATTTATGGAATACAGGAGAAACCAGCAACACAATCAATATCAGTACACCTGATCTCTATTTATTAAAGGTAAAAAATACTTACGGCTGTTATGGCAAAGATTCTGTTCGGGTAGATTTCGAAAATTGTATTCCCATTCAAGTGCCAGGAGCATTTACACCCGATGGAGATTATCTCAATGATGTATTCAAGCCCTTGATCCCAATGCCTGTTACAGATTATACGATGCAGATCTATAACCGGCTGGGGCAAATGCTTTTTGAAACGCATGATCCGGGAAAGGGATGGAATGGAATGTATCAGTCTGCCAAACAACCTTCTGCGGCGTATATATACCTGATTACATTAAAAGATTTCGGAGGAAATTTTATAAAGAAAAAAGGATCCTTCATTTTAATAAGATAACAAAGATGCGTTCAAAATTTGAACGCTTCTTTTTTAAGCCTGTTTCCTGACATATTTGGTTAAGATCACAATAATTTGTCCTTCTATTTTACCTTCTATCTGCTCTGTATTTTCAGGAACAAGGCGAATATTTTTAACAACGGTTCCCAGTTTAGCATTCATGGATGTTCCTTTTACATCCAGCGATTTTATAAGGATTACCGTATCGCCTGAAGTAAGTACAGTATTGTTGGCATCTTTATGCAGATCAACTTTTCCATCATCATCTTCATCGCCTGCTGCCCTTGCCCAGGCAAGCGTATCGACATCCAGGTATAAAATATCCAGTTGTTCTGCAGCCCAGCTTTCCTTCTTTAAACGATTCAGCATTCTCCACGCCATCACCTGTACACCCGGAATTTCGCTCCACATGGTTTCAGATAAAATTTTCCAGTGACCGGCATCCAGGTCTTCTTTCTTTTCTATCTGTGCTTTACACTTGGAACAGATTAAAATGTTATTAGACGCTGTACTTTTTTCCTGAGGCAATACTTCATACACAGACAAATTTTGAGTACTCCTGCATAACTCACAAACACCACCGCTTCTTTCCTGAAGAATTTTATCCATGATCATAAATGAAAATTAGTGCGGCGAAGGTAAATGATTAGCTCGTTTAACATTACAACTGAAAGAAGATCAGGAAATGATACAGATCATTTTTTATAGTGAAATATTTCCTTCAATAGAGTCATCCAGGGTTTTGCCGATCACAGAACCTATCATTCTTTTTAAAAATGCAACCGGCAAGGCATGTTTGGTATCCCAATAATAGCCTTCCTGCACCACTACTTTAATAACTGATATCCGCGGATCTTCTATACCACCTGTGAACCAGGTTTTAAGCATAGGATTCCAGAGTTCTTCTATTATTTTTTTGTCTGTGGTAATATATGCAGTACCTGCCAGTGATAAAAAATCGGAATGAGGATCACCCTGGAACAACAATCTAACTTGTTGATCATTTTCAATTTCACGGTTTTTATAGCTGTCAGTTGAACTTAAGAACCAAAGATTTCCCTCGTCATCTGTTTTCTGAACAGACATGGGCCTTGTTTCAAAACCATTTTCACGTAATTGTGTACAGAAGAAACAGGTAGATGCTTTATTGATCAGCTCTTTCAATTTTAAAATGGCTGCTTTTCCTGAAAGGTCTTCGTGATTTTTTTCCGGCTGCTGCTGATTGATGCTATCCATAATTTTTAAGAACACCACATCAAATTTCAATCCTTTTATAAAAGTCCGTGATCTGTTTTATAATAGACATTTCATTAGTTCAAAAACATAAACAGTTATTCTGAACATGTGTAAGAAATTATACAAATGAAGCCGCATTTATTTTTTCAGCGTATAATTGATTTGTCAGGCATAAGAGTTTCACTCAGCATTGTTGTGTCACTCACTTCAGCTTAAGTAAATACATGTGCATGGAAGTATAGGAAATCAAATCTCTTTTCCGGATTATATTTACCTGATCAGTAAAGATGATACAGTTTCTGTTGTATATTATCTATTATTAACTTTGAAATGATTTCGTTTTATTCTAAAAATTTCATGCAATTATGAAATACATTCTACTGTTTACTATTATGATCATACGTATGACCGCACAATCACAGGATCCGTTTCAATATCTTGAAGAAGTAGATGGCACCAGAGCACTTGAATTTGTAAACCATCAGAACCAGTTAAGTTTTGATAAATTAAGTTTACAACCGGAATATGAACAGGTTTTCAAAAAAAGTCTTGATATATATAATTCCAAAGACCGCATTGAAATGCCTTCTGTGTACGGAAAGTACATATATAATTTCTGGCAGGATCCGCAACACATAAGAGGTATCTGGAGAAGGACAACTGTAAAAAAATATGATTCGGGCCAACCGGAATGGGAAACCATACTGGATCTGGATGCCATGCAAAAAAAAGACAGCATCAAATGGGTATTCAAGGGAGCGGATGGTTTGTTTCCGGACTATAACAGATTCATGATCAGCTTGTCGAAAGGCGGCGGAGATGCGGTGATCACCCGGGAATTTGATGTTCGTAAAAAACAATTTATTGAAAACGGTTTTTCATTAGCAGAATCTAAAGGCAATGCCGAATATGTTAATCACGATCAATTGATAGTTGCCACTAATTTCGGTGAAGGTAGTATGACGAGTTCCGGATATCCTTCTAAAGTAAAAATGTGGAAGAGAGGAACTTCACTTGAAAAAATGCCATTCATTTTTGAAGGTGATGAAAAAGATGTAGGTACATGGGCTGCCAGCTGGAGAGTTGAGGAAAGCATCGTTCCTGTTATCGTGAGAAGAAAAACATTTTATACAGGAGAGTATCATGTGTGGCAAAATGATAAATTAATAAAACTGGATGTGCCGGATGATATTCAGATCTCAGATCTGGTATTGAACAATCAGTTAACCATGACGGTAATTACAGATTGGAATGTATATGGAAAAGTATATAAGCAAGGCTCATTAATCAGCGCAGATTTTTCTGATTTATTACAAGGCAAAAAAACAATACACATCATATATGAGCCGGATGAATTTTCCAGTATTACCAGCGTGAACAGTACTAAAAATAAATTATTGGTAAATGTGTTGAATAACGTGAAGAATGAATTGTACATCTATACTTATGTAAATAACACCTGGGCGAAACAAAAAGTAAAGTCACCTGACTTTGGAACCATCAGTGTAATAGCTACAAATGATTTATCTGATGAATATTATTTCATATTCACTAATTTTTTAGCACCCAGTACTTTATACACCGGCGATGCGTCTAAAAATAATATCTCCGTTTTAAAATCGCTTCCTGCCTTTTTTGATGCAAATAAATATAAAGTAGAACAGTATAAATCTATATCAACCGATGGGACTTTAATTCCATATTTTGTAGTATCTGCAAAGTCAATTAAATATGATGGAAATAATCCGGCATTGTTATATGCATATGGAGGATTTCAGGTTTCTTCTCTTCCTGTTTATTCTGCAGTGGTAGGTACATCATGGCTGGAAAAAGGCGGAGTTTATGTTTTAGCAAATATTCGAGGAGGTGGTGAGTACGGGCCTAAATGGCACCAGGCGGGATTAAAAGAAAATCGCCAGAAGGTATATGATGATTTCCATTCAGTGGCCGGGGATCTGATCAACAGGAAAATTACTTCACCTAAACATTTAGGAATATATGGTGGAAGTAATGGTGGATTGCTAGTGGTTGTGGCATTTACGCAAAGGCCTGAATTGTACAATGCAGTAGTTTGTGCTGTTCCATTACTGGATATGCAGCGGTATAATAAATTACTGGCCTGTGCCAGCTGGATGGGAGAATACGGTGATCCGGATAAGCCTGAGGAATGGTCTTATATTCAAAAATATTCTCCGTATCAGAATCTGAAAAAAGGTGAAAAGTATCCGGAAGTATTTTTTACAACTTCAACACGTGATGACCGTGTGCATCCCGGGCATGCAAGAAAAATGGTAGCTAAAATGCTGGACATGGGCTATCCTGTATATTATTATGAAAATACGGAAGGCGGACATGCCGGATCATCCACCAATGAACAAAGAGCCAAATCATCTGCTTTGATGTATAGCTATCTTTGGATGAAACTGAGATAAAAAAGATTATTTCTTTTAAAATAATAAAAATGAAAAAATTGTTTTTTGTAATGATAGTATCCCTTTATTTATTTTCCTGTTCGATGGGGGTAGAACAGAATTTCATTATTGTTAATAAAACAGGAATTGATATTGATTCATTGAATGTTTTTCCGGACACTTCAAATTTTCAAAAACTGAAGAGTGGGGATTCTATTGAATATACATGTAACATGACCAACATCCCTAAAGTGGATGGGAATTATGCATTGAATTATACTGAAAGAAAAACGAATCGTTTAAAAACATATCAGTTTGGATATTTCACCAATGGTGCACCTATTGAAACGCTTATTCGAATAACAATCTTTCCTGATTCTGTTTCTGCGCTTTCGGTTTTTTAAAAACAGATACGAGATTCAGGATAGGGGATTCGAGTAACAAGTATCCCGTAACTCGCAATTCTCATCCCGTTCTCCAATGCAAAAAGCCTTTCATTTACGAAAGGCTTTTTAATTTTACTAATACCGTTGCACCATTCTATAATTAAATCTTTCAGGCTCTCCCGTTACACCACCCTTTTCCCTCCTCTTTTTGAGCATATCAGATTTCCAGTAAGCGACTGCTT
>JANNZE010000262.1:0-2120 GCA_031410455.1 Chitinophagaceae bacterium
CGGTCCCCAGGAAGCAATGTAATCGATGTATTTATTATTATCTGCATCATACAAGTAAGCACCTTTTGCTTTTTTGATGAACAATGGTGTTCCACCCACACTTTTGAAAGCACGAACCGGTGAATTTACACCACCCGGAATAGTTTTTTGGGCCCGTTCGAAGAGTTGTTTGCTGGTTGAAATATTCATAAAAGTTTGCTTCCACTTCGCTCAGCATACTTTTGCAAGCGAAGATTATTTATAATTTAAAAGTCAAAAATCAAAACAAAAAATTGTATACAAGAATCATTTCATATCGCGAATAAGTTTTGCAGCATCTTTTGCAAAATATGTGGCAATCAGATCGGCACCTGCACGTTTAATGGATGTAAGTGTTTCTATGATCGCTTTGTCCTCGTCTATCCATCCCATTTTTGCAGCGGCTTTTATCATCGCATATTCACCACTGATATTGTATACACTCACCGGAACATGTACAACATCTTTTACTTCACGTACAATATCCAGGTATGGAAGTCCTGGTTTCACCATTACAATATCTGCACCTTCCTCCACATCCATAATGGCTTCTTTCACCGCTTCCGTTCTGTTGCAAAAATCCATCTGGTACGTTTTCTTATCGCCAAATCCGGGTGCACTGTCGAGCGCATCCCGGAATGGACCATAAAAGCAGGATGCATATTTAGCACTATAGGCCATGATGCCTGTTTTTGTAAAACCATTTTCTTCCAGACCCTGCCGGATGGCACCAATTCTTCCATCCATCATGTCACTGGGAGCCACCATATCAGCCCCTGCCTGTGCATGACTTACACTCATTTTCACCAATGCCTCCACCGTTGGATCATTCACAATTTCTCCGTCTTCAACAATACCATCATGTCCGTAAGATGAATAAGGATCAAGCGCCACATCCGTCATTACATACATTTCCGGAACAGCCGCTTTGATGGCCCTGATACTTCTCTGCATCAAACCATCCGGATTCCAGGCTTCCTTGCCGGTATTGTCTTTTAATTCATCTTTACATTTTATAAACAACAATACACACCTGATACCAAGTTGCCATAACTCCTTCACCTCTTCGATAGTTCCATCAATACTTCTCCTGAAATAATTGGGCATAGAGGAAATTTCTATTTTTACATTATCTCCTTCCTCTATAAATAAAGGAGCTATAAAATGTTCAGGTTGTAAGATCGTTTCCGCCACCATACTTCTGATGGCTGGTGTGGATCTTAATATCCTGTTTCTTCTTTGCAGATACATAATTTTATTTTTAGTTGACCCAGTCTCTTGGATGTAAACAAGCATCTAATAATTTTTCTTCTTCACTTCCCTGAGCCGGCTGATAATTATAATCGAAACGAACGGTTGGAGGAAGGCTCATTAAAATACTTTCCGTACGGCCATTTGTTTTTAAACCGAAGATCGTTCCCCTGTCGTGCACGAGATTGAATTCTGTATATCTTCCTCTTCTTATTTCCTGCCAGTATTTATTTTCAGCACTATAAGGCAAATCCTTTCTTTTATTAACAACAGGAATATAGGCATCTATAAACCCATATCCGCAATCGTGTGCAAAATTCATCCAGTCTGTTACGGGATGATGTTCAGTCGCACGCTGGTAATCGTAGAAGATACCGCCGATCCCACGCATTTCATTATTTCTGTGTGCATTTACAAAATAGTGATCACATTCTTTTTTGAACCCAGGATAAAAATCCGGGTCATATTTATCACATATGTTTTTATAAACTGAATGAAAAGCCTTCGCATCTTCTTCAAACAAATAATACGGTGTAAGATCCGTACCACCACCAAACCATCTGTCGATCAGATTTTCCTGTTCATCGTATAATTCAAACATCCTGTAATTACAATGTACCGTTGGTACGAAGGGATTGCTGGGATGTATCACTAAACTCAATCCGCAGGCAAACCATTTTGAACCTTCAATCTTTAATTGTTGCCGCATCATATCGGTTACATCACCATAAACAACAGAAGTATTTACTCCGCCCTTTTCAAAAACATTTCCGTTACTGATCACTCTTGTCTTACCACCTCCTCCCTCCGGGCGCTGCCATTTATCTTCCACAAAAACAGCCTTCCCATCA
>JANNZE010000263.1:0-2797 GCA_031410455.1 Chitinophagaceae bacterium
GCAAACTGCTTTTACCGGTTCCGGTTTTACCAACGAGGTAAACGAATTCTCCGGGATCTACAGAAACATTTACATTACCCAGGATCAGGGAATCACCCTGGTAAATATTTACATTTTTTAATTCTATGATGGATTGTGCCATAATTCTGTTTTTGTAATCACCAACCACGCAAATTTAACCGTGAATTGTTTGATAAATATAGCTTAACAAAATTTTATACTGTTTTTTTATAACGCATATAAAATTTCATCAGCTATAAATCATCTTTTCTCCCTGGTAATTAATACGCAATTCTTTTTTGGAACCGGGTTCCACTCTTCCAATGATCTGTACGCCGATGTTGAATTCTGTGGCAACGCTCATCAATATTTCTGCATCATTTTCATTACAATAAATCTCCATCCTGCATCCCATATTGAAAACTTCAAACATCTCTTTCATTGTAACTCCTGCATTGTTTTGAATGATACGGAAAACCGGTGGCACTTCAAATAAATTATCTTTTATGATCCTGAATGGCTTTGGTAAATATTTCAAACATTTGGTTTGTCCGCCCCCGCTGCAATGTATCAATCCGTGGATCTTTTCAAAATGATCCAGGAGTAATTTTTTTAAAAGAGGGGCAAACGTTCTTGTAGGGCTTAATAATAAATCAGAGATCATTTTTTTACTTTCCGGATCAATATCTGTCAACCTGTTTTTTCCAATGTACACTACATCATTTTCCAGTTGCGGATCAAATGACTCTTTGTAATTATCTGCATAAAATCCGGAAAGCACATCATGTCTTGCACTCGTGAGTCCATTGCTGCCGATACCACTGTTATATGAAGTTTCGTAAGAAGATTGTCCGAAACCTGCGAGCCCGATGATCACATCTCCTTCAGTTATTTTATCATTGGTGATCAGTTTATTTTTGGGCCATCGGCAGGCCATAGTTCCATTTACGGCAATCGTTCTCACCACATCTCCCACATCGGCTGTTTCGCCACCCAGGTAATGAATGTGGATCCCATATTCAGCAAGCATATCAAATATTTCTTTAGAACCATTGATCACAGCTTCCAATATCTCTCCTGGTATGAGTCGCTTGTTTCTGTCGATGGTTGAATTGAAAATAATATGATCGTGAATGCCTACACAAAGAAGATCATCGAGATTCATCACTATGGCATCCTGAGCAATACCTTTCCATACAGAAATGTCACCGGTTTCTTTCCAGTATAAATAAGCCAGTACCGACTTTGTTCCGGCGCCATCAGCATGCATAACGTTTATAAAATTTTTATCCTGCGACAAATGATCAGGATATATTTTACAGAATGCATTCGGGAACAGGCCCTGGTCTAAATTTTTTACTGCCTGGTGTACTTCTTCCTTTTGTGCAGAAACGCCACGCCTGTTGTACAAACTCATACGGATGATTTGAGTACAAATCTAACCTCCACAAACAAATAAACCTTTTCAAATATCAATTACATTTGCACACTTTATATGCATGTATACAACGACATAGACCATTTACCTGTTTTTCATAATGCGATACTAACGATCGGTACATTTGATGGTGTACATGTTGGCCACAGCCAGATTATACAACAATTACTGAATGAGGCCAAAGCAGTAAACGGTACGCCTGTATTGATCACATTTTACCCGCACCCGCGACAAATAGTTTCTCCAACAGATCAGCCGGTTTATATTTTGAACACCCAGGAAGAAAAGTACGTTCTTCTGCATGCCAGAGGAATTGAACATGTGGTTGTGGTTCCTTTTGATGCAGCATTTGCTGAACAGTCGGCAGAAGATTATATTCAGAATTTTTTGGTTGCCAGATTTCACCCGCATACAATAATTACAGGTTACGATCATCGTTTTGGCAAAAACCGCGAGGGAGATTTTCATTTACTGGAAAAATATTCATCCACATCAGGTTACAGGGTGATAGAAATACCGGAACATGTTTTACAGAATGTGATCATCAGCAGCACCAGGATCAGGGAATCTTTATTGTTGGGAAATATAGAAAAGGCAAATGAATTTTTAGGTTATCCCTATTTCTTTTCCGGAATAGTGATGCATGGAAATAAGCTGGGCCGTACCATCGGTTATCCAACCGCCAATATACAAATTCGTGAAAATGAAAAACTCATCCCGGGTTTTGGTGTGTATGCCGTTCAGGTTACCATCAAAGAAAAAGATCAGTTGTACAAAGGAATGATGAATATCGGCATCCGACCTACTGTTGATGGAAAGGCCAGGGTAATTGAAGTGAATATATTTGATTTCGATGAAGATATTTATGACCAGGTGATTAAGGTTACGGTAATTGGCCGTTTACGCGATGAAATAAAATTCAACGGACTGGATGCATTGAAAACACAGTTGAATAAAGACAAAAATGATGCAATTAAAATACTGTATTAAGCAACCATCATTTTAACCACCATTTCCTTCATTAAAGAAGCTCCATTGGTTCCTGAATCATTGATACCAACACTTTTCAGGTTATAATGATGTAATAAGAGGATCATTTTCTGTACACCCTCGAAACCATAATTTTTCATCATGGCTTCTCCCTGTTGCAGGGCAAGCGGATTGAAATAGAAATGTTGCTTTAATCCATCTTTGGTTAAACTGAAAGCAGCGTACACCCTGCTGAGCTGCGAATACAATGCCGGCAATGCCATCTGTATAGGAACCGCTTTAGGATTTGAATCAAAGTAATTAATGATCTTTATGGCTTTAGGAAGGTCTTTGTAAGCCAGTGCGGCCGACAATTCGAAAACATTGTAT
>JANNZE010000264.1:0-2564 GCA_031410455.1 Chitinophagaceae bacterium
GTCACTGTATAATGCCTCTGCGCCTGTTGTACAAAGAAACACAGCACCCAGTAACCAGAAACCTTTAGGATAAATGATCAGAAAATGGATGGCGTGATATGGATTAAGTGCAGATAAAATGCTGATATCATCTGACATATGAACAATGCCTAACACCGCCAGCATAATGAACCATATGCTCATGATTGGCCCGAAGAGTTTACCAATTTTAGAAGTTCCGAATTGCTGGCTGAAAAAGAAAGCGCTTATGATGGAAAGCACAATAATTACAACCGTATCATTTTGTAACTCCCTGAAACTTTCCAGTTCTTTTAAACCTTCAATGGCAGATGTTATGGAAATGGGTGGCGTAATGATACCATCTGCCAACAGTGCTGCACCTCCGATCATGGCAGGAAGTACCAGCCATTTTCTTCTTCGCCTTACCAGTGCAAATAAAGCAAAGATGCCACCTTCACCCCTGTTATCAGCTTTTAATACAAGGATAACATATTTGATAGTTGTTTGAAGTGTGATCGTCCAGATGATCAGGGATAAAGTGCCTTTTATCAGTTCTTCACTCACTACTTTATTTTGAATAATAGAGTTAAAAACATACAAAGGTGAAGTACCGATATCTCCGTAAATGATACCCAATGCAATCAGCAGACCGGCACCAGTTACTTTGTTTAAATTTTTAGACACTACGTGTGATTAAACATGATAAAAGAAAAGCAGCGACAAATGTACTTTAATTGCAAAATAAACGGCCATAACCCGATAATATTATAAAGTAAAAACCCCTCTCCGGATGAAGAAGGGTTAAACAAACAGTAATAACAAACACAACTATTGTGACATCAGAGGTTAGTCCGGTTTGTTGCCGTCTAAGAAAGTATTTAATGTGCTGATATTTGCCTGGTTGTTCTCGTCAGATTTAACGACGTAATTACTATAGAAAGATTCTACATCTGCCAGTTGATTGTGCATTTCCATATTGCGACGGAGGTATGCCGGTACCGATTCAAACTCGTTGTTAGGATCAGCTGCGTTGATGTTGAAAGACAAATTACGCAGTTTCGCTATGCGTTCCGTAGCCCGGCGCCTTAATTCCTCCGCTTCGTCCTGCATTGCAGGCTCCTCAACGTTAGACATCATGATGGGCTGAGTTTGTTCCAAAGGCAATTCCTCCGCCGCTTTCTGGGACTCTTTAACTACCAGTCGCATTTCCAGAACAGGTTCGTCGTCCTGTAATTTAATCTGCAATGGCAGTGGTTCCTCGTTCGAATTGGATTTTGGATTCCCTGTTTGTTCCTCCGCATAAATCTGCGTAGGCTTTAACAGGAAGCCCCCCGACGAAAGGGGACTATTGCTAGCTTCTTTGTCTGGTGTTGATTGTTTGTCTTCAGCGATTGGTAACGGCGAAGGTTTTTGAACAGTTGTTGGAAATTCTTCAAAGGTGAAAGATACTTCCGCTGCCTTTTCAGGCGACGAAGATATTTCAAAAAATACAGGAGACTCTTCAGTCTTTTCCACAGTATTTTCCCTAAGTATTTCTACGATTTCGGTTTCTTCTTTCAATACCGGCATGAAGGGATCCGCTACGGGCTCTTCAACTGCCGCTGTTATTTCAGGTTCTTTAACTTCAGTTACACTTTCGATAGGCTGAAACCTTTTTTCTTCAAATTCAAAAGCTGGCTGCTGAACTTTAACCGGAACTGCCGGTTGTGGCATTTCCAGTTTCAGAACGATCTTCTGATCTTCAGGATTTGCCTGTGTTTTTTCAGCTCTGTCAAAAGGATCCTTATGCTCAAAACCCGTTGCGATCAAAGTGATACCGATGGCATTGCCTAAAGTATTATCATAGCCCAGACCTAAGATAACATCTGTATCTTCTCCTGCCTGACCCAGTAAATAATTCTGTATGATCTCTACTTCATCCATGGTGAATTCATGTTCACCTTCAGCAGAGTTGATATTGATAAGGATCCATTTAGCACCGCGGATATCATTATCATTCAGTAATGGTGATGTAAGTGCATTTTCAATGGCCATGTGTGCACGGTTTTCGCCATCAGCAATGGCACTTCCTAAAATGGCTACACCGCCATTTTTCATAACAGTGCAAACATCGGCAAAATCCACGTTGATCTGTCCTGTGCTGTTGATCACATCAGTGATACATTTTGCAGCGGTGGCGAGAACGTTGTCCGCCTTGCCGAAAGCCTCTTTCATTTTCAGATTCCCGAACTGGTGGCGTAATTTATCATTACTGATCACCAGCAGTGTGTCCACATGACTTTTAAGAAGCATGATACCTTCTTCAGCCTGCGCAATTCTTTTCTTTCCTTCATACGCAAATGGTGTAGTAACAATACCAACCGTAAGTATGCCTAAGTCTTTACAGATTTTTGCAAGAATAGGCGCACCACCTGTACCTGTACCACCACCCATACCGGCAGTGATAAAAGCCATCTTGGTATTTACTTCCAGTATACGTTTTATTTCTTCCAGACTTTCTTCAGTGGCCTGCCTGCCAATTGCAGGATTAGCACCGGCACCTTACACAAGGTTTAGGTGCCGGT
>JANNZE010000265.1:0-4486 GCA_031410455.1 Chitinophagaceae bacterium
GCTCAACGGTCGTAAAAAATTAAAAATGAAAAAAAGAATTTTAATAACAGGTGCTGCCGGGTTTTTAGGTTCACATTTATGCGACCGATTTATTGCAGAAGGTTATCATGTGATTGGGATGGATAATCTCATTACCGGAGATCTGAAAAATATAGAGCATTTATTCAAGCTGGAAAATTTTGAATTCTACCATCATGATATTTCAAAATTCATTCATGTTTCCGGACATCTCGATTATATTTTGCATTTCGCATCACCGGCAAGCCCGATCGATTATCTGAAGATCCCCATCCAGACTTTAAAAGTGGGTTCTCTGGGAACACATAATTGCCTGGGTCTTGCACTGGCAAAAGGCGCTCGCATTCTGGTGGCCAGTACCAGCGAAGTGTATGGTGATCCGCTGGTGCATCCGCAACCAGAATCTTATTGGGGAAATGTAAATCCCGTAGGGCCACGCGGAGTATATGATGAAGCCAAACGATTCCAGGAAGCCATCACAATGGCATATCATACTTTTCATCAGGTGGAAACACGAATCGTTCGTATTTTTAATACGTACGGTCCCAGAATGCGCCTTAACGACGGCAGGGCATTGCCGGCATTCATTGGCCAGGCGTTAAGAGGTGAAGACCTTACCGTTTTTGGCGACGGAAGCCAGACAAGAAGTTTCTGCTATGTAGATGACCTGGTGGAAGGGATTTATCGTTTGTTGATGAGTGATCATGCACAACCGGTGAATGTTGGTAATCCTGATGAAATTTCTTTAAAAGATTTTGCAGAAGAAATCATCCGTTTAACTGGCACACAACAGAAGATTGTTTACAGGGAACTGCCAGTGGATGATCCTAAACAAAGACAACCCGATATCACAAAAGCACGAGAAATACTGGGCTGGTCGCCGAAAGTAAGCAGGGCGGAAGGGTTGAAAAAAACCTATGAATATTTCCAGACGCTTCCGAAAGAAGAACTGGTTAAACTACCTAAAGAATTTTATAAAAGTTAATAAATGTATCAGGATCTTTTAGATAAAAAAACAGAACTCGCAGTAATTGGTTTAGGTTATGTTGGCTTGCCGATAGCACTTGAATTTGCAAAAAAGATCAAAGTGATCGGCTTTGATATCAATGCCGGCAGAGTGGAAATGATGCGCAATAAAAAAGATCCGAGCCAGGAACTGGAATCTTCTGCATTTGATGGTTGTGATATAGAATTTACAAATGATCTTGAAGTTTTAAAGAGAGCTACATTTTACATCGTTGCAGTTCCTACCCCGGTGGATGAACACAATGTTCCTGATCTGATTCCTGTAAAACGTGCCAGTGAAACGATTGGTAAAGTGTTGAAAAAAGGAGATTATGTAGTGTTTGAAAGTACTGTATATCCCGGTTGTACAGAAGAAGATTGTGTGCCGATCATTGAACAGATCTCCGGCCTTAAAATGGTGGATGATTATAAAATCGGTTATTCACCGGAAAGAATCAACCCGGGCGATAAAGAACATACCATCACAACCATCACTAAAGTAGTGAGTGGCTGTTGCGCTGAAAGTCTTGACCTGATCGCAAAAGTGTATGAACTGGTAGTAAAGGCAGGCGTATATAAAGCATCGTCTATCAAAGTAGCAGAAGCTGCGAAGATCATTGAGAATACTCAACGCGATCTCAATATTGCATTGATGAATGAATTGTCGATCATATTCGACAGAATGAACATCAACACTTTCGAAGTTCTGGAAGCTGCAGGTACAAAGTGGAACTTTTTAAAATTCCAGCCGGGTCTTGTCGGAGGTCATTGCATTGGCGTTGATCCGTATTATCTTACTTATAAGTCGAAGGAATTAGGATATGACAGCCGCGTTATTCTTGCAGGCCGCGTGATCAACGATGGTATGGCAGGATATGTTGCTAAAAAAATCATTCAGTATATCATTCAGAACAATGGCAATGTAAAAGATGCAAGGGTGCTGGTGATGGGAGCTACATTCAAGGAAAATGTGAGTGATATCCGCAATTCTAAAGTGGCGGATGTGGTGAAAGAACTGAAATCCTATTCATTGAATGTAGATGTTACGGATCCGCATGCCAGCAGTGATGAACTGATGCATGAATATGGTTTTCCCCTGAACAATGAAATTGCCCAGAATTATGACGCAGTTATTATTACCGTTCCCCATGATCAGTACAGGAAACTGGATGATGCATATTTTGCATCTATAACCAAACCTTATGCGCTGGTGGCTGACCTGAAGGGTATTTACAGGAACATTGTAAAAAGCAGGAGTTACTGGAGTTTATAATAACCTCTGGTATTGCCGCACATTTGAATTTATGAAAAAATTTCACACCAAAGATATTTCCCGATCTGCTTTTCTAGTAACAGGCGGAGCCGGATTTATTGGCAGCCATATCGCCGAATATTTATTGTTCCACGGAGCTCAAAAAGTTCGTGTGATGGACAATTTGGTCAATGGTTTTGAATCTAACCTGGATATTCTCAGAAAATATCCTGCATTTGAATTCCTAAAAGGTGATATCCGCGACGCTGCCGTTTGTAAGGAGGCATGTGCCGGTATGGATTATGTAAGCCACCAGGCAGCATTGGGATCTGTACCCAGGAGCATGAAAGAACCAGGCTATTTCAGCGAAGTAAACATCACCGGTTTTGTAAATATGCTGAAGGCTGCTTCTGATAATCAAGTGAAGCAATTTGTGTATGCTTCATCTTCATCTGTATACGGCGATGAAAAAACACTTCCTAAAAAAGAAGAAAAGCTCGGCAATGCATTATCCCCATACGCCGTTACCAAAAGAACGAATGAATTATTCGCTTCCGTATTTGCAAATGCATATGGTATGAAGTTGATGGGTTTTCGTTACTTCAATATATTCGGCCCAAGGCAGGATCCTGACGGTCCTTATGCGGCTGTGATACCTTTATTTGTAAAAGGAATTTTAAAAGAAACACCGGTTTATATTAATGGCGACGGAGAGCAGACCCGTGATTTCACCTTCGTTGAAAATGCAGTGCAGATAAATGTGCTGGGAATGTTAACCGACAATACTGCTGCTTTCAATAAAGCATACAATGTGGCAGTTGGAGAACGTTTCTCCGTAAATGATCTGTATACTGCCTGCACATCAGAATTAAAAAGTGATTTTAAAGCAACCTACAGAGAACCACGAAGCGGCGATATCAGGGATTCACTGGCTGATATTTCACTTGCCAAAGAATTACTCGGATACCAGCCAACCCTTCGCTTTGAAGATGGTTTAAAAGAAACGATCCGTTATTTTCAGAAAATTTACAGTAATCCTGTCAACCAATAAGATCTATATGCCTTTCATTAAAACTGATATTCCCGGTCTTTTAATTTTTGAGCCGAAAGTTTTTGAAGACAGCAGAGGTTATTTCTTTGAGAGTTATAACCAGAAAATTTGTACAGAAAACGGTGTCGAAATAAAATTTGTTCAGGATAACCAGGCAAAATCTTCTTATGGTGTTTTACGCGGATTGCATTATCAGCTCTATCCGCATTCACAAACAAAATTCATAAGAGTTTTATCAGGAAAAATCCTGGATGTTGTAGTAGACATCAGGAAAAATTCTCCGGCATTTGGTAAAGTGTTTTCTATAGAATTATCTGCTGAAAATAAATTACAGTTATTCATTCCGCAGGGATTCGCGCATGGTTATTCTGTATTGAGCGAAACAGCAGAAGTGTTTTATAAATGCGATGAGTTTTATAATAAAGAAGCGGAAGGCGGAATTATTTACAATGATCCTGCTTTAAATATCGACTGGAAAATTCCCACAGCCGATATGATCATTTCTGATAAAGACCAGGTGCATCCTCTCTTTAAAGATGCAAAAAATAATTTCGAATACATAGCTTCATGAGTGAAAACATCAGCATACTGATAACAGGTGCCAATGGCCAGCTGGGTATGGAATTCCGTGCACTTGAAATGAAAAATCCGTATATAGATTTCACGTTTGTTTCCCGGGAAGAATTGCCGGTTGAAAATAAAGAAGCGGTTGCAGTATTTTTTGATGCACATGCTTTTGATTATTGTATCAACTGTGCGGCTTATACAGCGGTGGATAAAGCAGAATCAGAAACAGCGGAAGCGCATAAAATAAATGGAGAAGCTGTAGGTTTTTTAGCAACCGCTTGTAAAAAACATCTTGTAAAATTCATTCATATTTCTACGGATTATGTATTTGATGGAAATGGTAAAATGCCATATACAGAAACCGATCCACTGGCTCCTGTGAATGCTTATGGTGCAAGTAAACTGGCTGGTGAAAAAGCAGCTTTGCAGAATCATCATGAAACAATGATCCTCCGTACTTCCTGGGTGTACAGTATATACGGAAAGAATTTTGTGAAAACCATGATGCGCCTGATGCATGAAAAAAAAGAACTGAACGTTGTGTCAGATCAGTTCGGGTGCCCAACGTATGCAGCAGATCTTGCAGAAGCAAT
>JANNZE010000266.1:0-3510 GCA_031410455.1 Chitinophagaceae bacterium
CCGGTCTCCGGATTTATTTTAGGAAGAATAGGCAGGTCTTTGAAAAAAGAGAACAACCAGGTATTGCAGCAGTTCGGTGTAATGTTCTCCACCATAGAAGAAACACTTGGTGGTATACGCATCATCAAAGCCTTCAATGCAGAAAAAACCATACAGAAAAAATTCCAGGATCAGAATGATGTGATGTTTCATCTGAAGAATAAAGCCAACCGGAGACGAGATCTTGCTTCTCCTGTATCCGAAGCGTTGGGTGTAACATCGGTATTGTGCATCTTATGGTATGGCGGACGACTGGTGTTGAATAAAGATGTCAGTTTCAGTTTAAATGCAGGAGATTTTTTAGCGTACATCGCTATCTTTTCCCAGATGATCCAACCGTTGAAATCATTATCCAATGCATCGTATAATATCCAGCGTGGCGCTGCCAGTATTGAAAGGATCGAAAACCTGATCGCAGAAAAAGTAAGCATTGCCAATGCACCGGATGCGATAGAATTCAAAGGTTTTAAAGATTGTATAGAACTTAAAAACGTGAGTTTTGGTTATGAAGATAAAATGGTACTGAAGAACATCAATGTCACCATTCGCAAAGGTCAAATGATAGCACTGGTAGGAAGCAGCGGCTCCGGCAAAAGCACACTGGCAGATCTGCTGCCAAGATTTATTGATCCGGCAGAAGGAGAGGTTCTGATTGATGGTGTGAACATTAAAAAATTCACGCTGGAATCTGTTCGCGACCAGTTGGGAATTGTAACACAGGAAGCGATCTTGTTCAACACCACCATCGCTGAAAATATTGCATTAGGTAAATCTGATGCATCCATTCAAGAAATTGAAAAAGCTGCCGATATCGCCAATGCCGCACGTTTTATCAAAACCAAAGAGGAAGGTTTTCTTACAACCATCGGAGACCGTGGTGTTAAATTAAGCGGAGGTGAACGCCAGCGTATAACAATTGCCCGGGCCGTATTGAAAAATCCACCGTTCTTAATACTGGATGAAGCTACTTCTGCTCTGGATACAGAAAGTGAAAGATTGGTTCAGGATGCCATCAGTAACCTGATGAGCAACCGTACTCCCTGGTGATAGCACATCGATTAAGCACTATTCGTCATGCAGATGAGATCATCGTTATGCATTCAGGAGAAATTGTTGAACGCGGAACGCATGACGAACTTATACAGAAAGGCGGAAATTATAAACGTCTGGTAGATATGCAGGAAGTAAAATAAAAAAGCCGTTCAGGATGAACGGCCTTTTCAAGATATTTCAGAAAGACTTATTTGTTATTTCCCATTTTTGCTTCAATGCTTAAAGTAGCATGCGGTACGGCTCTTAATCTAGCTTTATCAATTAATTTTCCGGTAATGCGGCAGATACCGTACGTTTTATTTTCGATACGCATCAGTGCTTTTTCCAGGTGATCGATAAAGGTGATCTGGCGGCTGGCCATCTGGCTGAGTTGTTCTCTTTCCATGCTCAGGCTTCCGTCTTCCATGGTCATGTAACGGTTCTCACTTTCATCGCCACCCATTTCATCTTTACGGGTAATAAGGCCCTGTAAATAATTCAATTCTTTTTTAGCGGCTTCCAGTTTGCGTTGTATCAGTTCCCTGAATTCAGCCAGGTCAGTGTCGTTATAACGGATCAGTGTTTTGTATTCTTCCTGGCGTGGCTGGTCTAAAACTGATTTTGTAAAATCAGGCTGATAAGTACGGGAGGTTTTAGTATTAATCTTTGGTAATACAACCGGTTTGGGAGGTATCACTTTAATATCTTTTACATTTTTTGCTGTTGCTTTGCCGGCAACAGGTTGCTTAACTGTTTCTTTTGGAGGGGCAGCAGGCGGTGGTGTTGACTTAGTTTCTTTTTCTTTCTTTGCCATAGGTTGTTGTACCGGTTTTGATTCAGCCACCGGTTTTTTTGGAGCTGGTGTTGCAGCTGGTTTTGGCAAATTCTTTACCGGTTTTATAGGGGCGGCAGCTTTTTTAGCAACAGGTGGAGCTTTAGGAGCTGGTTTTGCCGGTGCTTTGGCTGCGGGTTTTGGTGTTGGTTTGGGTGCAGGTTTCGCTGCTTTTTTTGCAGTTGCTTTAACAACCGTTTTGGATGTAACAGCAGATTTGGCAACGGCGGTTTTTACCGGTTTTTTAGCTGCGGGTGCTGCTTTTTTAGGAGCCGGAGCAGGTTTTTTTACTGCTTTAGCGGCTGCCTTAGGAGCCGGCTTTTTTGGTGCAGGTTTCGCTGCTTTCTTTTTAGTTGCCATACTACTTGCTGGTTTTGATAACGTTTACGGTTAAAGGTGCATCATTCACTTCAATTGAAATGCCATTTATAACAGCAGGGTAAAATTCAAGTGTATCTGCCAGAATTTCGCGGCAAATATAATCTTTAAATTCAATTAAAGATGGTTGCAATGTTTCATTCGTAACAACTGAAACTTCTATTCTGTCAGTGATATCGAAATTATTATCCTTGCGGATATTTTGTATTCTGTTTACGAATTCACGGGCATTTCCTTCACTTTTCAACGCCGGTGTTATGGTTACGTCTAGTGCAACGGTCAGGCTTCCCTTACTGGCAATTTCGTAGCCAGGGATTTCATCCGTGATAATTTCGAGATCATCCGTGGTAATAATAACTGGAGTACCGTCTGGTTCAGGTTCAACACCTTGTAGTATATAATTTCCTTTTTGAACGGCTTCAATTTCTGTATTGGTGAATTTTTCAATGGCAGCAGCGGCCTGTTTCATCCGGCTGCCCAGTTTTTTTCCCAGCGTTTTAAAATTGGCTTTCGCTTTTTTGCGGATGAAGTCATTATCAGCATTCAGAATTTCGATTTCTTTGATATTTGTTTCCGCTTTTATAATATCTGCCGCTAATAATATATGACCTGACATTTTGCTGTCCATGGCAGGCATAAATACCTTTTGTAAAGGCTGTCTTACTTTTATATTAATCTTTTTGCGCAGGGAAAGAATAAGAGAACTGGCATCCTGTGCCAGTTGCATTCTTGCTTCCAGGGTTTCATCGATCACATCCGTTTGCGGTGTCGGATAATCTGTATGGTGCACCGATTGAACGGGGTAACGTTCTGTGGCTTTATTCAGATTGTCAAATAACCAGTCTGCAAAAAATGGCGCTATAGGAGCAATCAGTTTGCTCAGGGTTTCCAGGCATTCATACAATGTCTGGTATGCAGAGATTTTATCTGCCTCATATTCACCTTTCCAGAATCGGCGGCGGCAAAGACGAACATACCAGTTGCTGAGATGTGCGTCCACAAAATCCTCTATCAGTCTGCCTGCCTGTGTAGGTTCATACTGATCAAAATTTTCCGTTACAGATCTGATCAGTGAATTCAGCGAAGACAGGATCCATTGGTCTATCTCCGGTCTTTCTTTAACCGGTATATATTGTTCTTTAAAGTTAAAACCATCCAGGTTTGCATATAGTGAAAAAAACTGGTACGTATTATATAATGTTCCGAAAAATTTAAGCTGCACTTCTTTG